>NZ_JBLUXC010000045.1:0-36516 GCF_048276795.1 Aeromonas sp. PS2Canimalfood6 | reverse complement strand
GAGCGACGCAGCTTTTGGCTGCTGCGGGAGTGGCATTCTACTCAACCGCCTTCTCGAGTCAAGCCTTATTTTCAAAGGCTTTTCGAGGCTACCGACCGGCTTGTTTGCGTTGCCGCTTGCCGTGTCGATGGAGGCGCATTATAGGGAGCGAATTCGTTCTGGCAAGGAGATAATTGCAAAAAGATGGCTTTCATCGTTCAACCGCTTACAAAGCGACCACGACGATGAATTAATGCACGAAAAGGGTCTGCAGATTGGTATTCCGGATGCTGTATTGAGGCCGGCAGGTTGACAGATCAAGCTTGTATCAGTTTGGCTTTCCCTTGCAGCACAACCATGATGATCGGCTTTCCGCCTTCGGGTAACATAGCGCCCCTTTGCGATTCTCACACTCTTGGGCTTTGGAGAGTTTAATGCCTTTTGCACTTGGCCAGCGTTGGATTAGTGATACAGAGACGGATCTGGGTTTGGGGACTGTCGTTGCTGTTGAAGGACGCATGGTTACCCTGTTGTTTCCGGCTACCGGTGAAAACCGTATGTATGCCAAAGAAGAGGCACCGGTCACCCGGGTCAGCTTCAATGTGGGCGATCAGATAGCCAGCCACGAAGACTGGACCATGACGGTCGATGAAGTGCAGGAGAAAGATGGCCTGCTTATATATGTAGGTGTTCGCACCGACAATGGTGAGCCGATTGCCCTCAAGGAAGTGTTTCTCAACAACTTCATCAAGTTCAACAAGCCGCAGGATCGCCTGTTCGCCGGCCAGATTGACCGGATGTCCCGCTTTACCCTGCGCTACGAAGCGCTGGTCAACCAGCACCAGCGTCGCCGCAACCCGACTCGCGGCCTGGCTGGCGGGAAAGTCAGTCTGATCCCGCACCAGCTCTACATCGCCCATGAAGTGGGTCACCGCTACGCCCCGCGCGTATTGCTGGCAGACGAGGTGGGTCTGGGCAAGACCATCGAAGCAGGCATGATCATTCACCAGCAGTTGCTCTCCGGCCGCGCCCATCGGGTGCTGATCCTGCTGCCCGAAACGCTCCAGCACCAGTGGCTGGTCGAGATGCTGCGCCGTTTCAACCTGCACTTCTCCCTGTTTGACGAGGAGCGCTGCATCGAGGCGTTCGCCGATGCGGAGAACCCCTTCGAGACCGAACAGCTGGTGATCTGTAGCCTCGACTTCCTGCGCAAGAAGCGTCGTCGCTTCGAACAGGTACTGGAAGCCGAGTGGGATCTGCTGGTTGTCGATGAAGCGCACCATCTGGAGTGGAGCGAAGAGGCGCCGAGCCGTGCCTATGAAATGGTGGAAGCGCTGGCCGAACAGGTGCCGGGCGTGCTGCTGCTGACCGCAACCCCGGATCAGCTGGGCCACCAGAGCCACTTTGCCCGTCTGCGCCTGCTCGACCCCGAGCGTTTCTACGACTACGACGCCTTCCTCGCCGAGGAGCAGGCCTATGGTCAGGTTGCCAGCGCCGCGCAAGAGCTGCTGGATGGCGAGACCCTGAGCGATGAAGCCAGGCAGATCCTCGCCAGCCAGCTGGATGGGCTGGATCTCACTGATGCGGCCGCCCGTCAGCAGGCAGTTGCCAAGCTGCTGGATCAGCATGGCACCGGCCGGGTGCTGTTCCGTAACAGCCGCGCCAATATTCAGGGCTTCCCGGAGCGCCACCTCAACGTCTACCCCATGCCGCTGCCGGAGCAGTACAAGACCGCCATCAAGGTGATGGGCATGATGGGTGGCAATGGCGGCGATCTGCAGACCCGTGCCCTGCGCTACCTCTATCCCGAGAAGATCTTCCAGCAGTTCGAAGGCGACAACGCTACCTGGACCCAGTTCGACCCGCGCGTCGAATGGTTGCTGGAACTGCTGCTCTCCGCCCGTCAGCAGAAGGTGCTGGTGATCTGCTCCGAAGCAGCCACCGCCATCGCCCTGGAAGAGGCGCTGCGCACACGTGAAGGGATCCGTGGCGCCGTGTTCCACGAAGGGATGTCGATCCTCGAGCGGGACAAGGCCTCCGCCTATTTCGCTCAAGCTGAGGGGGGCGCTCAGGTGCTGCTCTGCTCCGAGATCGGCTCAGAAGGTCGCAACTTCCAGTTTGCCAGCCATCTCGTGCTGTTCGATCTGCCACTCAACCCGGATCTGCTGGAACAGCGTATCGGCCGACTGGATCGTATCGGTCAGCAGAATACCGTCGAGATCCACGTTCCCTATCTGGAAGGGACTGCCCAGTGCGCCCTGCTGCTCTGGTATCACGATGGTCTGGATGCATTCGAGCAGACCTGCCCGACGGCCCGCCCGGTGTTCGAAGCGGTACGTGAGGAGCTGTTCGAGCTGCTGGCCGCCAACACCGGCGAGCAGGGCCCCCTCGACGCCCTGCTGGTCAAGACCCGCGAACTGCACGAGCCGCTCAAGGCCCGGCTGGAACAGGGTCGCGATCGCCTGCTGGAAATCCACTCCAGCGGTGGCGAGGCCGCCCAGCAGCTGGTCGAGAAGCTCGCCGCCGAAGATGACGACACCGGCATGATCTCCTTCGCCCTCAAGATGTTCGACGAGATCGGCGTCAACCAGGATGATCGTGGTGAAAATGCGCTGGTGCTGACTCCCGGGGATCACATGCTGGTGCCGAGCTTCCCGGGCCTGCCGCAAGACGGCATGACCATCACCTTCGATCGCAACACCGCCCTGTCGCGGGATGACATGGCGCTGCTCTCCTGGGATCACCCCATGATGCGCGGCGGTATCGACCTGATCCTGGGTTCCGAGATCGGTGCCACCTCGGTGGCACTGCTCAAGAACAAGGCTCTGCCGGTCGGCTCCATCCTGCTTGAGCTGATCTTCGTTGCCGAGTCTGCGGCCCATCCCCAGCTCTACCGTTTCATGCCGCCGACGCCGATCCGTCTGCTGATGGACAAGAACGGCCAGAATCTGGGAGAGAAGGTGGCGTTTGATGCCTTCAACCGCCAGCTGACACCGGTCAACCGCCACCTTGGCAGCAAGCTGGTTACCGCATCCCAGCCGGTGATCCACGGCCTGATTGGCAAGGGCGAGGTCATTGCCAACGAACTGAAAGCCGGGATTGTAGACAAGGCCCGTGCCCAGATGGCGCAGACCCTGCAGCAGGATCTGGACAGGCTGGAGGCACTCAAGGCGGTCAACCCGAATGTGCGCGACAGCGAACTGGATTATCTGCGCAATTTGCAGGCAGAATTGCACCACCTGATCGACCAGACCCAACTCAAGCTGGATGCCATCCGCTTTATTGTGGTGACCCATAACTGATAAAACGGTGAAATGGCCAAACCCAACGCGAGTTGGCTGCCATGCACTTTTTATCGTGGTTACCCATAACTGATGGGGGCTTGCCCCCGCTTTGACCCAAGATGCGAGACGCTATGTTTGTATACTCCCCGCCCCTGGAACCCTGGCTCGATATCCTGTTCAAGGACAAGGACATCATGGTGGTCAACAAGCCCACTGGCCTGCTGAGCGTCCCCGGGCGCGGCCCCGAGAATGAAGACAGCGTGCTCCATCGGGTCAAGCAGCAGCACCCAAAGGCGGCGGCTGCCCATCGCCTCGACATGGCGACCACCGGCGTGCTGGTGATCCCGCTCAACCCCAACTCCCACCGGGAGCTGAGCCGGCAATTCCGCGAGCGGGAGACCGAGAAGCACTACCTCGCCTGGGTGTGGGGTGAACCGGCGCTGGATGCAGGTGAAGTGGATCTGCCGCTCTGCGTCGACTGGCCCAACCGGCCGAAGCAGAAGGTGGATTTTGAGGAGGGGCGTCATGCCCTCACCCTGTGGCAAAAGCTGAAGGTGGAGAACGGCAACAGCCTGATCAAGCTGACCCCGATTACCGGTCGCTCCCATCAACTGCGGGTACACATGCTGGAGCTGGGTCACCCCATCCTCGGCGACAACCTCTACGCCAACCCGGATGCGCTGGCGGCTGCACCGCACCTTTATCTTCATGCGGCCAGCCTGACCATCAGCCACCCCAGAAGCGGCGAGCGGATGACCTTCGAGGCACCGGCCCCTTTCCCGGTCTGAGCCTGGCAGATAACAGCCCAATAAAAAGAAAGCCCCCATCGAGAGATGGGGGCTTTTTTATCGCTCAGACGCGGATATCGATCTTGCTTCCGAGGGAAGCACTGGCCGATGTCGGCGCAGCCGGAGCGGATTGCGCTGCTGTTTCCAGCAGTTTCAGTGCGGATTCGCCTTCCTGGGTCTGCTGCTTTTTGGCCAGGCTGGCCACCATCAGTGCAGAACCGAACGACGCATTTGCAGAACTAGAAATATCCATTGTGTACCTCCTGCCAAGAGACTATCGGCCGGGCCCGGTGAGACATGAGCCATATCGTTCAACGCAGATATGCCTTGTCCGGCGAGCGCCGGGCCAACCAGCGCTCTTCCATCTCCAGCAATGTCTGATAGGCCTTTTCAGCATGCTCCGGGCGACTGAACAGATATCCCTGCCCATACAGATGTATGTCGGTCAATGAACGCAGCACATCGAGCTGCCCCTGAGTCTCGATCCCTTCACATACCAGTTTCTTGCCAAGCATGGAGCCCATACGGCAGATGTTGGCGACCAGTTCGGCCGCCTCGATCGAGGTGTCGATACCCTGGATGAAGGACCTGTCTATCTTCACCTTGCTCACCGGCAGCTTCTGCAGATAGCTGAGGGAGGAGTAGCCGGTGCCGAAGTCGTCAAGGGCCAGATGTACCCCTTGCTGGCTGAGATCCTGCATCAACTGCAGCGAGTTCTTGACCTCGCGCATGGTGGTGTCTTCCGTCACCTCCAGCACCAGGCTGGATGCGGGAATATGGTGCTCCATCAGCGCTCTGGCCACCAGCTTCAAGAGGTTGCGCTGGTACATGCCCGGGGAGATGTTCACGCACATCTGCAAGTCCACCAAACCCAGGTGCTGCCACTGATGAAGTTGCTCACATGCGGTATTCAATACCCAGCCACCCAGTTTCTCGGCCAGCTGGAACTCTTCCGCCACCTGGATCACCTCGTTGGGGGGAATAAAGCCAAGCTCGGGATGGCGCCAGCGCAGCAGCGCCTCCACGGCTTCACAGCGGCCACTTTCCAGATTGACGATGGGCTGGTAATAGAGCTCGAGCGCATTGTGCTCCAGCGCCATCACCATGTCGGACGCAAGATGCTTGCGCCTGGCCGTCTCGTTGAGCAGGGAACTGTCATAGATGACATAGGGAACATGGGTCTTGCGGCTGTGAGAGAGGGCCTGCTCCGCCCGGCTGAGCAACTCCTGGGTCTGGTTGCTGTCGGTCGGGAAGAAGGCGATACCAATACCGACCTCAAGCCGGAAAGGGTAGTTGTCGATGATGATGTCTTGCTTGATGGAGTGGAGCACTCTGGCCACGAGCTCCCTGACCTGACGAAGATCGCTCCCCTCCCGTTGCAGCATGGCAAGCTGATCTCCCCCCAAACGCGCCACCCACTCCCCGTTTTCGCACAGGGCGCGCAGCCGCTTTGCCACCTCCTGCAGCAGGAGGTCCCCTGTGTTATAGCCAAACTTGCTGTTGATATCGCGAAAGTCGTTGATGTCGACCAGCACCAGTCCGAAGGAGGTGTCACGGGTGACGTAGGCATCCATCTTTTCCAGCAACGCCAGCCGGTTGGCGAGCCCGGTGAGGGGATCGATCCTAGCGGTCCTGAAATGGCGCCTGGCTTCTCGCACCAGCAGCCCGCTGAGCAGAATGACGGACACCACCAGCCCCGACACCATGAACAGCAGGGCATTGCGCAACTGGCCAAAACGCGCGTCGTTGCCCGTATAGACGTTGATGTTGTTCTGCATGACGGAAGCAAGAGAGTAAGAGAGGGGTTCCTGCAAGGGCGCCAGTGTCATCATGACTTGTTGGTAATCCGGCGTCCCCGGTTTGAGTTTGACCAAATCAGGCTCCAGCTTGCGGATACTGCTTTCAGTCAGTTTCACCAGCCGCAGCGTCTTCGGATTGTCCGCGAGGCTTTTTCTCAATTGGCCGCTCAGGAGAATGGGGGTACGACTCCAGAGAATGTCATAGCGAAGCAGCAGGGCTTCCTGGTCTATGCCGCCATAGTGGTAAATCTCGACGGCATTGAGAAAGCGGCCCAACTCGAGCTGCAACTGCATCAATGCCCATGAGACGTCATAGGTGTACTTCTCCATCACCCGGGTCGCATTTTGTATCTGCACCAGGCAATAGAGGGTGCTACCCGTGAACAACAGAATGGATAGATAAAGAACGCCGAGTAAGGGCCAGGCCCTGGTCTTCGCTTTCACCCAGTACTCCCGTAAACCACCGTTTTTACTGCTGAATGTCGATCGCACTCAGTTGCCAGATCATCATGTCGGTGAACTCGGAACGCCTGAGTTCGGGATGCTGATCCAGTGGCAGGATAAACCAGAGCGGCCCCTTGTCACGTACCCGCATGGTCATCCCGTCATCCTGCCAGGCCAGGATAGGATCGTATTGCTTGACCTTATCCCAGTTGATCCGGATCTGGAAACTGTTCAGGGCGGTGAGCGTGATGCTCTTGCCGTTGGCCTTCACCTCAGTCAGCACGTCCGCCAGTTTCGGCCCCACGTATTTGTGCGGTTTGTCCACCCAGGGATTGCTCGTCACCACCTCATGCTGCGGCAGCGCCTGGATCATGGCCATATCGAACAGCACCTCTCCATCTGCCGGATCGGCAGGATCCAGATTCCCCGTCACCTTGAGAATGACCGGCCCCTGTGGTGTCGCCTGCGCCATGCCCGGCAAGGCCAGGGAAAGGAGTAACGGGAGAAGCCCTAAGTATCGCATGTTCACCTCAGATCATTTCACTATCAACAACTTCAGCTTAGTAGCACTAAAAAAAACGGCCCGCAAAAGCGAGCCGTTTGATGACTTGACGGGATTACATCATACCCATACCGCCCATGCCACCCATATCAGGCATGGCAGGTGCATCTTTCTTCGGCAGCTCGGAGATCATGCACTCTGTGGTGATCATCAGGCCAGCGACGGACGAGGCGAACTGCAGGGCAGAACGGGTTACCTTGGTCGGATCCAGGATACCCATGGCCAGCATGTCGCCGTATTGTTCGGTGTAGGCGTTGTAACCGTAGTTGCCTTCACCGTTCTTCACGGCATTGGCGATGACGGAGGCTTCTTCGCCGGCGTTGATGACGATTTGACGCAGCGGGGCTTCCATGGCGCGCAGGGCAACCTTGATGCCGACGTTCTGGTCTTCGTTGTCACCACGCAGCGAGGCCAGCTTGGCAGCAACGCGCACCAGCGCTACACCACCACCGGCAACCACGCCTTCTTCCACGGCTGCGCGAGTGGCGTGCAGGGCATCGTCAACACGGGCTTTCTTCTCTTTCATTTCAACTTCAGTGGCAGCACCCACCTTGATCACGGCAACACCGCCGGCCAGCTTGGCCACGCGCTCTTGCAGCTTCTCACGGTCGTAATCGGAAGAGGTCTCTTCGATCTGCTGACGGATCTGGGCCACGCGGCTTTCGATCAGGGCAGCATCACCCACGCCATCGATGATGGTGGTGTTCTCTTTGGTGATGACGATGCGCTTGGCACGGCCCAGATCTTCCAGGGTCGCTTTTTCCAGCTCCATGCCCACTTCTTCGGAGATCACGGTACCACCGGTCAGGATGGCGATATCCTGCAGCATGGCCTTGCGGCGATCACCGAAGCCCGGCGCCTTGACGGCGGCCACTTTCACGATGCCACGCATGGTGTTGACCACCAGGGTCGCCAGTGCTTCGCCTTCCACGTCTTCGGCCACGATGATCAGCGGTTTGCCCGCCTTGGCCACACCTTCCAGCACCGGCAGCATTTCGCGGATGTTGGAGACTTTCTTGTCCACCAGCAGGATGAAGGGGTCATCCAGTTCGACGGAGCCGGTTTCCGGCTTGTTCACGAAGTAAGGGGAGAGGTAGCCGCGGTCGAACTGCATGCCTTCTACCACCGCCAGCTCGTCTTCCAAGCCCTGACCATCTTCCACGGTGATGACGCCGTCACGACCGACCTTGTCCATGGCTTCGGCAATCAGCTTGCCGACCTTCTCGTCGGAGTTGGCGGAGATGGTGCCTACCTGGGCGATGGCATTGTTGTCGGCACAAGGGGTGGACAGAGCTTGCAGCTCGGCAACGGCAGCCACAACGGCCTTGTCGATACCACGCTTCAGATCCATGGGATTCATGCCGGCGGCAACGGCCTTCAGGCCTTCGTTGACGATGGCTTGAGCCAGTACGGTGGCAGTGGTGGTACCGTCACCGGCGGCATCATTGGCCTTGGAAGCGACTTCCTTGACCATCTGGGCACCCATGTTCTGGAACTTGTCTTCCAGTTCGATTTCACGGGCAACGGAGACGCCATCCTTGGTGATGGTCGGGGCGCCGAAGGACTTGTCCAGCACCACGTTGCGGCCTTTCGGGCCCAGGGTCACCTTGACGGCATCGGCCAGGATGTTGACGCCTTCCAGCATTTTGATGCGAGCTTCGTTGCCAAACTTAACTTCTTTAGCTGCCATGTTCTTCAATCCTTAAATCAATTCGGGAAAAGAGGGAGGGTGATTACTCTTCGACAATCGCCAGGATGTCGGTCTCGGACAGGATCAGTACGTCCTGGCCATCCAGCTTTTCGGTCTTCACGCCGTAGCCTTCGTTGAAGATCACCTTGTCACCCACCTTGACGGCCAGTGCTTTGACATCCCCATTGTCCAGAATTCGACCAGTCCCCACGGCAAGAACTTCACCACGGGTGGACTTCTGGGCCGCAGTGCCAGTCAAGACGATGCCGCCAGCGGATTTGGCTTCAGCTTCGATGCGCTTGATGATGACGCGGTCGTGCAGTGGACGAATTTTCATCGATAACTCTCCCAAAATGAGTCTCTGTGTTGCTTGAGGAATGGCCGCAATCGGCCAAATTTGTCATGCCCCTGATCTGGGGCAACAGGGCTAGCCCTTCAAGGGCAAATACAAAAAAAATATTTTCACGTACTATGAACACCTTCGATGGATCACCCATCCCCAATCAGGAAGGCGGATGGAGACGGCCAGCATTCAGGCCCAAAGCACCTAGAGACTCTGCCTTGAGCCGACCCAACCCCATGCTGACCGCCCCCATGACGCCCATGCTGCTGCGCATGACGGGCCCCATGATCCTGGGCATCATCGCCATCCTGGCCTTCAACCTGGTCGATACCTTCTTCATCGGCATGCTGGGTACCCAGGCGCTGGCCGCCATCAGCTTCACCTTCCCGGTCACCTTCGTGGTCACCTCCCTGACCATGGGGCTGGGCGCGGGCCTGTGCGCCCTGCTCGGTCATGCCCTGGGGCAGGGTCGCCACGACGAGGCAGCCCGCATCACCACAGACTGCCTGTTCCTCGCCGTCATCCTGGTGAGTCTGCTTGCCGGACTGGGGGCAATGACCATTACCCCTCTGTTCACCCTGCTGGGGGCCAGCCCCGAGCTCATCTCCCTCATCCACGATTACATGCTCATCTGGTATCTGACCGTCCCCATGCTGGTCGTGCCCATGGTCGGCAATGCGGCCATCCGGACCACGGGGGATACCAAGACCCCCAGTCTGGTGATGGGGGTCGCCGGTCTGGTCAACGGCGTGCTGGATCCTCTGCTCATCTTCGGGCCGGGCCCCTTCCCCGAGTGGGGCATTCGGGGCGCCGCCATCGCCACCACCCTCTCCTGGCTGATGGCCATGCTGGTCAGCCTCTATATATTGCGCCACCGCGAGGGCCTGCTGCGCTGGCACCTCTCCCCGCGCCCGCAGTTGCTGGCCCATTGGCGCGCCCTGCTCCATGTGGCTGTGCCCGCATCGTTTACCAACATGCTCAACCCACTGGCCAACGCCGTGTTGATGATCATTTTCGCCGGGCTGGGAACCGAGGTGGTCGCCGCCTACGGCGCGGCATCCCGGGTCGAGGCCTTGCTGCTCATCGTGATGATGGCGCTCTCCTCCGTGCTGGCCCCCTTCATCTCGCAGAACTGCGGCGCCGGGAATCCGGCCCGAGCCAAGGCCGCCCTGCTGCTCTGCATGCGCTTCGCCCTGATATTCCAGCTTGGGGTCTACGCGCTGACCTGGCTTCTCGCCCCCTTCATCGCCGAGCTGTTCAGCGATCATCCGCAAGTGGTGATACTCATCGTGCTCTATCTGCATCTGGTCCCCATTGGCTACGGCTTTCAGGGCATGGTGATGCTGTTGGCATCGGCGCTCAACGGCGTCAGGGCATCGGCGGTGTCACTGCTGATAAACGGTATCAGACTGTTTGTCTTCTTGCTGCCAGGGGCCTGGCTGGGGGCAAAACTGGGGGGAGAACAGGGGATCTATCTGGGGATGCTGCTGGCGAACCTGGCCGCCGGATTGCTGGCATGGGGGTATGCCCGCCACAGATTCGAGCGGCTGTGCCATGAGGGGAGATCCTGACGGCACAGCCCGAGGCTCGCGATTACTCTTTGCGTTCGAACTCCCCTTCGATGGTGTTGCCACCCGCTCGCGGGGATTGTCCGGGCCTGTCATCGCCGGGACCCGGCTCGAACGGCTGCTGGCGAGCCTGGAAGCCCCCCATCTGCATCCTGAACTGATTGCTGCCAATCAGCTTGTCGGCCAGCATGTTGCGCAGCCAGGGCTGCAGCAGCAGGATGCCGACAATATCGCTCACAAATCCCGGGATAATCAGCAGCAAGCCCGCCAGCGCCAGCATCATGCCACCCATCACCTCGCGGCCAGGCATCTCCCCCAACTGCATCTTCTGCTGGGCAGTGAGCAGGGTCTTGATCCCCTCGCTGCGCACCAGCGACGATCCCAGCACGGCGGTCAGTACCAGCAAGCCAACGGTTGGCAAGGCCCCGATCACGGAGCCCACCTTGATCATGACGGTGAGCTCCAGCAATACCAGCCCGACCAACAACAGTAACAACTTGCCCATAGCAACCTCGGAGCGATGAATGAATGGACCCGGGGTGTCCGGTCGGCAGCCGCACATCGCTGATGCTGACGCGCCGGGTTCAGGTCTTCTGACATTAAAATGGGGCTGGTTGATCATTTTTCAAGCCTCTCCTGCCGCAGGCCCCGGAATACGGATAAATATTTGTCCGCCCAACTGGGATTGAGGTGGTTGTTCTGTCAAAGTTAATCGCCCGATTGCAATATCTGTTTAATGACCACAAGAAATTTGAGGTTGCCTCAAATTTAGTGATCCAGGTCTAATACCGGATACCTCAATTGGGGTAACATCAACACCAGTCATTGCACAGGGAGCAACTGGCTCCCAACTGCCCCACCCGATGTGTGGTGCTTCAGGATGAAATGTGCGTAGGGAAATCGCGACCACTCGGTGAGGATCGTTTCCATTTATTTGATTTCTGAGGCATAACAATGAGCGACATCAAGAACGTCCGCATTGAAGAAGACCTGCTGGGCACCAAAGAAGTTTCCAACGACCTCTACTACGGCGTGCACACCCTGCGCGCTGTTGAGAACTTCAAGATCAGCACTCAGAAGATTTCTGACGTTCCCGAGTTTGTTCGTGGCATGGTCCTGACCAAGAAGGCGGCTGCACTGGCCAACGGTGAGCTGGGCACCATCCGTCCCGAGATCGCAGACAAGATTGTCGAAGCCTGCGACCTGATGCTGAACACCGGCAAGTGCTTCGATCAGTTCCCGGTCGATGTCTATCAGGGCGGCGCCGGTACCTCCGTCAACATGAACACCAACGAAGTGCTGGCCAATATCGCCCTCGAGCTGATGGGACTTGAAAAGGGCCGCTACGACGTCATCAACCCCAACGATCACGTCAACAAGTGCCAGTCCACCAACGATGCCTACCCCACCGGTTTCCGCGTGGCCGTGGTCAACAGCACCGACACCACCCTGCACGCTCTGGAAGCCCTCATCGCCGCCTTCGATGTCAAAGCCAAGGAATTCAAACATATCCTGAAAATGGGCCGTACCCAGTTGCAGGACGCCGTGCCCATGACCCTGGGTCAGGAGTTCCACGCCTTCGCCGTCACCCTGCGTGAAGAGATCAAATCCATCAAGCGTTGCCAGGAGCTGCTGCTGGAAGTGAACCTGGGCGCCACCGCCATCGGTACCGGTCTGAACACTCCGCCCGAGTACTCCGGTCTTGCCATCAAGCGTCTGGCCGAGATCACCGGTCGTGCCTACGTGCCGGCAGAGGACCTCATCGAAGCGACCTCCGACTGCGGCGCCTATGTGATGCTGCACGGTGCGGTCAAGCGCCTGGCCATGAAGCTCTCCAAGATCTGTAATGACCTGCGTCTGCTCTCCTCCGGCCCGCGCACCGCGCTCAAAGAGATCAACCTGCCGGAAATGCAGGCTGGCTCCTCCATCATGCCGGCCAAGGTCAACCCGGTCATTCCGGAAGTGGTCAACCAGTCCTGCTTCAAGGTATTCGGCAACGACGTCACCATCACCTTCGCCGCCGAGGCCGGTCAGCTGCAGCTGAACGTCATGGAGCCGGTGATTGGTCAGGCCATGTTCGAATCCCTGAGCCTGATGGAAAAAGCCTGCATCTCCCTGCGCGAGAAGTGCGTGGAAGGCATCACCGCCAACCCGGACATCTGCATGAACCACGTGCTGAACTCCATCGGCATCGTGACCTACCTGAACCCCTTCATCGGTCACCATGAAGGCGATATCGTCGGCAAGATCTGTGCCCAGACCGGCAAGAACGTCCGCGAAGTCGTGCTGGAACGCGGCCTGCTGACCGCCGAACAGCTGGACGAGATCCTCTCCATCGAGAACCTGATGAACCCGCAATACAAAGCCAAGCGTTACACCCGCGAAGCCACCGTATAAGCGAGCAGATGGGCCGGGGTTATCCCGGCCCATTTAAAGTCAATTCCCGAGCGGTCTCTCCACAGCCCCATCGGGAATTGGCTTTTCAGCCTAATAAAACCTAAAAAAACTGGAAAATGGAGTGTTCGCTATGATTGGAATCGAGTTACTTGTCGTGCTCGCCGCTATCTATCTGGGGGCCCGGATAGGCAGTATCGGTATCGGCTTTGCCGGTGGTCTTGGGGTACTGGTACTGACCTGGGGGCTGGGCATGCCCATCCCGAGCGATCAGCTGGTGACCTATCTCCCGTGGGACGTGATCATGATCATCGCGTCCGTCATCTGCGCCATTGCCTGTATGCAGCTGGCTGGCGGGATGGATTATCTGGTGCACCTGGCCGAAAAAGCCCTGCGCAAGAATCCCAAGCACATCACCTTCGCCGCGCCGGTCGTCACCTACCTGATGACCATGCTGGCCGGTACCGGTCACACCGCCTTCTCCACCCTGCCGGTGATCGCCGAAGTGGCCAAGGAGCAGGGCATTCGCCCCTCCCGTCCGCTCTCCATCGCGGTCGTTGCCTCCCAGATTGCCATCACCGCCTCCCCCATCTCGGCGGCCGTGGTCGCCTTCTCCGGCATGCTGGAGCCGCTTGGCGTCGACTACCTGACCCTGCTGGCCATCTGCATCCCGTCCAGCTTCATCGCCTGTCTGCTGGGGGCCTTCATCGCCAACCTGCTGGGCAAGCCGCTGGATCAGGACGAAGTCTATCTGGAGCGCAAAGCCAAGGGACTCATCAAGCTGCGCGGTACCAGCCAGGTTGAGATCAAGCCTTATGCCAAGCTCTCCGTCGGCATCTTCGTCGCCTCCATCGTGGCCGTGATGGCCTATGCCACCGCCATCTCCGGCAACGTCGGCCTCATCAGCAATCCGCCGATCCCCCGCGATGGCGCCATCATGGGCATCATGCTCTCCGCCGCTACCCTGATGGTCCTGTTCTGCAAACTGGACGCGGCCCAGATCACCAACATGCCGACCTTCAAGTCCGGTATGTCCGCCTGTATCTGCGTGCTGGGCGTGGCCTGGCTGGGCAACGTCTTCGTGAAGGGCAACATGGTCGAGATCCAGGCGTTCGCCGGCGATCTGCTGAGCCAATACAGCTGGCTGCTGGCCGTGGTGCTGTTCTTCTCCTCCATGCTGCTCTACTCGCAAGGTGCCACCACCAAGGCCCTGATGCCTGCCGCCCTGGCACTGGGTGTCAGCCCGCTGGCGGCCATCGCCTCCTTCGCCGCCGTGAGCGCCCTGTTCGTACTGCCGACCTACCCGACCCTGCTGGCCGCGGTCGAGATGGACGACACCGGCTCCACCCGCATCGGCAAGGCCGTGTTCAACCACCCCTTCTTCATCCCGGGTGTGGCCACCATCGCCATGGCAGTGGCGCTCGGCTTCTTCTTCGGTGGTCTCATCCTCTGACCGGTGAACCACCCCATGTAAAACGGCCCGAACGGGCCGTTTTTTTATGCCAGGCCACCGCCGGGCTCCCATGAAAAAGCCGCTCCCGGGAGCGGCTTTCGTCATCCTGGCGGCATCCTCAGGCCGTGGTCTGGCGGGTACCGAAATAGTCAGCCAGGAAGTCGTCGAACGACAGGCTGTCACTGCGTTCCCGCTCCCGCTGCTTGGCCAGGGAGTCCCGTGCCTCGCCGGCAAAATAGGCCTCGTCCCAGTACTGCAGCTCACCGGCCAGCATCTCTTCCCGGTAGCGGCTCGCCAGCGCATCGCCGAAGCAGCCGTTGTCCTGGCCGCTTGAAAGCAACTGCTTGAGCAGGCGGGCGGAGTAGGTCTGCTCGGGGTCGAGCAGCTTCTCACGGTGCATCGCCAGCGTCTCGCGATAGCGGTTGCGACCACAGCAGCGGTCCAGCAGCGCAGCGACCTCGGCCAACTCGTCGAACAGCTTGAGGCCGTACTCCTTGAGGCCGATGGCATTGCCCTGCTCATCTTCAAGCGTCAGGCCGGGGCGACGCCCCTCCAGCACCACCTTGTTCTGGTTACGGCGGTTGCGGGCAACCTCGTCATCCGAGAGCACGGGGGACGGGCGCAACAGGCACCAGACCAGGAAGAGATCGAAGAAGCGGATCTGATCCACCTCGATACCGAACGGGGTAAAGGGATTGACGTCCACCGTGCGCAGCTCGATGTATTCGATGCCGCGCTGCTCCAGCGCATCCGAGGGCTTCTCGCCGCTGCGGGGGGTGCGCTTGGGGCGGATCGGCGCGTAGAGCTCGTTCTCCAGCTGCAGCACGTTGTCGTTGAGCTGGCGGTACTCGCCGTTCACCTTGACCCCTATCCTGGCGAAGTCGGGGTCATGGGTATTGATGGCCCGGCGCAGACTGCTCACATAGGCCGGCAGGCTGTCATGACTGATCTTGAGCCCCGCCTGGGCGCTGTTGGTGTAACCGAGATCGGACAGGCGCAGAGCCGTGGCATAGGGCAGGTAAAGGGTGCCCTTGCCGGTTTTCTGGAACGGCAGGCTGCTCTTGCGCCCCTTGAGGAAGGAGTCGCAGATGGCAGGAGACGCGCCGAACAGATAGGGCACCAGCCAGCCGAAGCGGTAGACGTTGCGAATAAGCCCCATGTACTTGTCGGAGATGAAGCGCTGGCTGCAGCAGCCCTCTCCCACCAGATCCTGCCACTCGCACCAGAAGCTGTCCGGCATGGAGAAGTTGAAGTGCACCCCGGCGATCACCTGCATCAGGCTGCCGTAGCGGTTCTTCAGCCCCTGGCGATAGAGGGTCTTCATCCGCCCGATGTTGGAACTGCCGTACTGGGCCAGGCGGATGCTCTCCTCGTCACCGACGAAGCAGGGCATGGAGAGGGGCCAGATCCGCTCCTCTCCCAAATGATGAATGGTGTGGCGGTGAATGTCGCCGAGCTGCTCGATCAGGCTCTCGATGGAGTCGGTGGCCGGCGTGATGAACTCCAGCAGGCTCTCGGAGTAGTCGGTGGTGATGTTGGCATGGGTCAGGGCCGACCCCAGGCTTCTGGGGTGATCGGTCTGGGCCAGGGTCCCTTCGGGGGTGATGCGCAGACATTCGCGCTCGATCCCGCGCCGGATCCCCTTGAGGGCGGTCACCCGTTCCGGGGTGCCCAGCGCAGCCAGCAACTCGGTGAGCGACAAGCTAGTAGTAGTCATATTCACGGCTCATGTGTGGCCGCCCCACCCGGGGCGGCACTTATTGTTGCGACGCCCCTCAGGGCAGTTGCAGTGGATAGATGGGAAGATGAAGCTCGCTCAGGGGTTTTTCAAGCTTTTGCTTGTCTCCCACCACCACAATCACCATCTCGGCCGGATCCAGCCAGCGGGCTGCACTGGCCTTCAGCGTCTCGGGCGAAACCGTTTTGATCAGGTTGTTCTGGGCCTGCACATAGTCCGGCTTCAGGTCGTACATGATCATCTGCAGCAGGAAGCCAGCCTTCTGCCCCAGGGTCTCGTAGGAGAGCGCATCCTGCTGGGAGACGGCGCTGCGCATGTAGGCCAGCTCCACCGGGGTCGGCCCGCTCTTGCGGTAGCCGTCCATCTCCTTGAGGAACTGGCGGATGGCATCCACGGTCGCATCGGTGCGCACGTTGGCGCCGGTCGCGAAGACACCCGCCTCGCGGTTGGCCTGGAAACCCGAGCTGGCACCATAGGTGTAGCCCTTGTCTTCCCGCAGGTTGAGGTTGATGCGGCTGTTGAAGTTACCACCCAGGTTGAAGTTCATCAGGTTGGCGATGAAATAGTCTCCCGTGGTGTCAAACGGCATGGCGCGACGGCCGATACGGATCACCGACTGGGGGGCTCCCGGCTTGTCCACCAGATAGATGCCTGGCTTGGCCTGCTCTCCCCCGGGCTTGAGATCCCCCAGGGTCGGGGCCGCCCCCTGCCACTGGGTCAGGAAGGCGAGACCGGATTCCACCTGCTGGGCGGTCACATCACCTGTCACCACCACCTTGGCATTGGTCGGATTGTAATAAGCCTCATAGAAGCGCTTCACATCCGCCAGGGTCAGCTTCTCCACGTCAGCCAGCACCCCGTCAGAGGGTTGGCCGAGGCGGTTCTGCTTGCCATAGACCAGTTCGCGGAACGCCTGACCCGCCAGCCACTCGGGTTGCTGCTCGCTCTGTTTCATGCCTTGCAGCATCTGGGTCTTGAGCCGCTCGAAGTCCGCTTCCCGCAGGCCGGGTTGCAGCAGCACTTCCCGCACCAGCGCCAGGGTTTCGGGCAGCTTGTCCGCCAGACTGCTGATGGTGATGAGGTTGTTGTACTGGGCGCTGGAGACGCTGATGCTGGCGCCGAGTTTTTGCAGCTCGTCGCTCAGCTCGGCCTCGGAGAGGCGCATCGTCCCCTGCTCCAGCATGGCGGCGGTGAGGCTGGCCAGCCCCAGCTCTCCCTTGCCTTCGGCCCGGATGCCACCCGGCAGGGCGATCATGATGGAGACGGCCGGGATCTCGTCGCTGTGGGTGCCGATGATCTCGATCCCCTTGTCGAGCTTGCCACGCCAGATGGCGGGGACCTTGACGCTCACCGCATCGGCCGCCTTGGGCTGCACGCTGCGATCGAAGTCATCTTTCACCGGCCGCTCGGCCAGCACCTTGTCATGCTTGCTGTAATCCGGCAGCTCCCGCTTGGCGGGAGTGAAGTTCGGGGTCGCGGCCTGCCAGTCGCTCTTGCCCTTGGGCACCACGCTCAGCACCACGGCAGGCTTGTTCTGGATGAACTTGTCGTAGGCAGCCTTGACGTCAGACCCCTTGACCCGGGCAATGGCATCCAGATTCTTGAACACGTAGTCGGGATCCCGGGCCAGCACCTGCCCCATGGCAAGCTGGCTGACCTTGCCCTCGATGCTGTCGAGTCCCCAGATGGCGGACGCGCGATAGCTGCTGATGGCCTTCTCCAGATCTGCGGGCTTGATGCCGCGCTGGGCAAACTCGCCGATCACCTTGTCCACCTCGCCCTTGAGGGTCTTGAGGCTGCCATCCGCCGCCGGATTGGGGTAGGCATAGACCGTCAGGGTGCAGGCAAGCTCTTCGCAGGAGTGGGAGGCACCCGCCTCGATGGCCTTGCCGGTTTTCACCAGGGACTGGTAGAGCATGGAGCTGGCAGAGCCCCCCAGCACATCGGCAAAGATGTCCAGCGCCGGCTCCTGCGGGTCACCCAGGGAGACGGTCGGGTAGCTGATATACAGGAGCGGCAGATGCACCTTGTCTTCCAGCGTCACGTAGCGGGTTGCCGGCAGGGTGGCAGGCTGAGGCGTCGGTTCTGCCACGTCCGGACCGCGCGGGATGGAACCGAAGTACTGCTCAATCCAGGCCAGCGCCTGCTTGGTATCAAAGTCGCCGCCCAGGGTCAGGGTCGCGTTGTTGGGACCGTACCAGCGCAGGAAGAACTGCTTGAGGTCGTTGACGTCGACCCGGTCGAGATCCTCCACATAACCGATGGGTTGCCAGGAGTAGGGGTGGGTGCGCGGATAGAGTGCCTCCCCCACCCGCTCGCCCACCAGGCCATAAGGCTGGTTGTCGATACGCTGGGCCCGTTCGTTCTTGACGGTGGCGCGCTGGATCTCGAACTTCTTCTGGCTCACCGCATCGAGCAGGAAGCCCATGCGATCCGCCTCCAGCCAGAGCACCTTCTCCAGCTGGTTGGCCGGCACGGTTTCGTAGTAGTTGGTACGGTCCTTGTTGGTGGTGCCGTTCATGTCACCGCCCGCCTCGTTGATGATCCGCATGTGTTCCTGATCACCAACGTGCTTGGAGCCCTGGAACATCATGTGCTCGAAGAAGTGGGCAAAGCCCGACTTGCCCACGGTTTCCCGGGAGGAGCCGACGTGATAGGTGACGTCCAGATGCACCAGGGGATCGGAGTGGTCGGGGGCCAGGATCACGGTCAAACCGTTGTCCAGCTTGTACATCTGGTAGGGAATGCCGAGCTTGCCCTCCTGCTTGACCTGCTCGGACACCAGGGTCGGGGCCGCCAGCACGGGAAGAGAGAAGCCCAGCAGCATGCTTAATGGAATGAGTTTGTTCACGGGTACCTCGTGAGTGACAAAAGGGCTAGAAGATCTGACTGGCCAGCAGAAACACCAGGGCATAACGAAGCAATTTGCCGAGCCCGATCAAGATGAGGGAGCGCCAGAAGGAGAGGCGCAGCCAACCAGCCAGCAGACAGAGACCATCGCCGACCACAGGCGTCCAGGCAAGCAGCAGACACCAGTGGCCATGACGTTTGAGCCAACCAAGGGCTTTTTGTTCCCCACGGCCTTGAAAATCTTCCGGTTTTTTCTTGTGGGTGGCGAGCCAGCCGAGCCACCAGGTGGTCATGGAACCCAGGGTATTGCCCAGCGTCGCCCAGAAAAGCAGGCTGGTCATGCTCCACTCCCCCTTGACCGCCATGGCGCCCAGCAGCACTTCCGAGCTGCCGGGCAACAGGGTGGCGGAGGTGAAGGCGCTCAGAAACAACCCTCCCAGCCCCATCCCGGTGAAGTCTATCATCCGGGCTGGCCGTCTGCGGCGGACATGCGCAGCAACAGCTTGCCGCGCACATGGCCCTGCTCGATGGCCTGATGGGCCAGCGCCCCTTCTGCCAGCGTGTATTCACCGGAGACAGTGATCTTCACCTCCCCCTGGCGAAGCAGCGTCAGCATCTGGGTCAGCTGCGTTCGATCGGGATGGACCAGCATGCCGACAACCTCGACGCCGAGCTCGGCCCCCGCGTCCTTGATCTGCTGGGCCGTGATGGTGGGGACCGTCACCAGACGGCCGCCCGGCTTGACGCAGGCCAGCGCCGCCTTGCCGCTCTCGCCCCCCACCAGATCCAGCACCAGATCGAACGGACCATCGGTGATCGCCTCGGTGCACCACCCGGCCTGGTGGTAATCCACCATCCGGCTCGCCCCGAGACTATGAAGGAAGCTGTGATTGTCGCCGCTTGCCGTGGCAACCACATGGGCACCATAGGCGGCGGCAAACTGCACCGCCAGATGGCCGACGCCACCGGCACCGGCCAGGATCAGTACCCGTTGCCCCGACTGCAAGCCACCGTGCTCCAGCAGCCCCTGCCAGGCGGTGAGTCCCGCCAGCGGCAAGGCCGCGCCCTGCCTGAGGCTCACCCCATCGAGCTTGACCAGCTCCTCCTCGCGGGCCACCACGGATTCGGCATATGCACCGGCGGCGAGGGGGAAACCCACCATGCCGCACACCTGTTCCCCCTCGGCCAGGGAGGTCACGCCGGGCCCCACCTTTTCCACCACACCGGAGACGTCATAACCCGGCGTCCAGGGCAGCTTGTCCTTGTTCTGGGCGGCCGCCCAGCCGAGACCGGCACGGGTCTTGGCATCGATGGGGTTGACCCCCGCAAAGCAGATGCGCACCCGGACCTCGCCCTCCGCGGGCACCTTGTCCAGGGAAGGGTTGAGCCTGAGTACCGAGGGGTCACCGAATGCGGTAATCTGTAGCTGCGTCATTGCACAATCCATCCTGTTGATTGATCAAGGGTCAACAGAATAACAGCGAGGACACCATGGCTCGAATGTTTCTTATTCCTCTGTTGCTGGCCCTGGGGTGGTGGGCGTTTCTGCTCTACTTCCGCATTCCGCTCAAACAGGGGGCCAGGGGCTTTTACTGGATCATCGGCATCGGCGGCGGGCTTGCCGCCTTCCTCAGCCTGATGATGGTGCTCACTCACTAGGGTTCAGGGACAAGGGGGAAGAAGAAAAGATGCTGCATGGACTGAACCATCTCACGCTGGCAACCGGCGATCTCGACAGCAGCGTTGCCTTTTATGTCGACTTGCTGGGATGTCGCCCCAGGGTGAGATGGGCACGGGGAGCCTATCTCACCCTCGGCGATCTCTGGCTCTGTCTCTCCTGCGATCCTCCCCAACCGGCCAGAGATTACAGCCATGTCGCGTTTGGCATCTCGCCTGAACAGTTTCCTGCCTTCTGCACCCGTCTGCGCGCGGCGGGCGTCGTGGAGTGGAAGAAGAACAGCAGCGAAGGGGATTCACTCTATCTGCTGGATCCCGACGGGCACCAGTTGGAAATCCATGCAGGCAACCTGGATAGCCGCCTCGCCTCCCTCAGACAGCAACCCTATGAGGGTCTTATCTGGTTCGACGGAGCCGGATTCACCCCTGCTCGGCACGAAGATGGTAGTGACGATTGCTGCCCTGCCCCAGCACGCCCTGCGCCAGCAGATGCTGGAACACCCGGTCCACCTCCTCCAGAGACAGTGACAATGCCTCTGCCACCTTGCGTTTGCTGCATTTGAGCTCGCCGCTCTCCAGCGCGCCGCGCACCTGGGCGACCACGGCTGGCTCGGGCATGGGTCTGCTGATGGCTGGCGGCTCCGGGGTCGGCACTGCGACCCGGGCCTCGGCTTGCGCCTTCTCCCGTTGCCACATCCATTGACGGCGGAAGCGGTTCTCCTCACCGATCAGGCTGACGAAAAAGGCACCAAACGCATCGAGCAGGATAGACAGGAAGCAGACCAGCAGGAACTGCACCTGGCCGATGCTCATGCCCACCCCGTCCGCCAGACTGCTCATCAGCCCCAGCATGGAGGACTGCTCCCCCAGCGGCTTGGCGTCCCGCTCCTGGCGCAGCTCGTCCTGACGCAGCCTGAGCTTGGTGTTGGCCTGCTGCAGACCGCTGACGCCGCTCGAGATACGCGCCATCTCGATGTATTTGCGGGCCGCCTCTTCGTTGAGCTGGATCTGCCGCTCTATGCTGGCTATCTGCTCGTCGAAACGGGCTATCTCCCGCTCGTGACGCGCCTGCTGGCTCAGGATGGTGTTGGTGGCGCTGTTGATGCCGCCGATACTGCCCCCGATGGAGATGGCGGCCAGCACGCTGTAGAACAGCAGCGACCAGAAGGCGCCGCCCAGATCCCGCCTCGCCTTGCACTCGCCGTACTCGTACCAGACATAGAACTTGCCCAGCTCGAAGATGATGGCCAGCCCGCCGAACAGCCACTTCATCAGGGGGTTTTCGTCGATGGAGAGAAACAGCAGCAGGGAGAAGACGATGGAAGCCAGAATGGCCAGCCCGGTAAAACTGTAGACAGTCGTGAGGGCGAACCATCCCTTGGGGTAGCGCAATGCGGCGCAAGCCTGAGTAGTCATGATGAAACGGGAAACGTCTGCAGGAAAAGTTGGCTGCCGATTATAGTCGCCACTCCCCCGGAGAGAAGGGCAAATCCCCGAATTCCCGCCCATGGACGATCAGCTGCCCAGAGTGCGACCAAAACGTGCAAATCGGCAGCAGAAAAACACTACAATCGACCCCGTACCTGAAGGACATCTGCGGTTATGCTCGGGTTAAGCCCGCCGCATTACACTCATTTCCACCGAACACGACTCGAGGACATCATGAACAGAACGACGGCTTTGTTGCTCTCTCTTTTTCTGATCACCGGTAGCGCCCTGGCACAGGACGAAGGGAGCCAGACCTTCTCCGTGGATGCGCTGACCTTCAATCTGGACTGGAATGACACGCAGTTTGACTGGTCCCAGAGCAACTGCTTCGATCTCGGGAGCGGTGACGCGGCCGCCGCCGACTGCAAGAGGACCAACCTCAATCTGGAGGACGAGACGCAGCGCAACCAGCCCCCCAGCACCAACCAGATCAGCACGCAACCGGATCAATGATCCCCCTGACAGGAGCCTTGATGCGATGACCCACATGACCATGACTTCCCGCGGCGCACTGCTGCTCTCCCTGCTTCTGGTTCAGGGAATGGCCTTTGCTGCCCCCCCTTCCAAACACGATGACGACATCCGGATCTCCACCGACCGGGGCCGGGTAAGCCTGGATTGGGACGACAAGGAGTACGAGTGGTGGCAGCACAACTGCCTGGATGTCAGCACCCGGACCAGCCGCATCCAGCTCAACTGCGACAACATGGATGGCAAATACCGCGACCATTACAACCGCAGCATTCACAGTGGCAACAACCCGGGTCAGGGCCATGACAAGCCCAGGAACAAGCACGGCGGCAACGGCCACCAAAAACACTGACCAGCATGCCCATGGACATGGTTGAGGGGCCTGTGGCCCCTGGAGTCATGTCCCCTACCAGTAGTTTTCCATGCTGATATTGCCGGGGGCGCGACGCAGGTTCTTGGCAAGCCCCAGCCCGAGCAGGGTCTGCTGAGTCTCTTTCACCATGGCGGGGTTGCCGCAGATCATCACCTGGCTCAACTCGGGGGAGAAGTTCAGCCCCACCCTTGCCTGCAAGCTGCCATCGACGATGGCTGCCGGGATACGCCCTGCCATCGCCCCCGGCCAGGTCTCACGACTGACGAAGGGAACATAGCGAAAACGCTCGCCATGCTGCTCGGCAAAACTGGCGATAAGCGGCTGATAGCTGAGCTCTTCCCCTTTTCTCACCCCGTGTACCAGCACCAGATGCTCGAAGCGGTCGAAGACCTGTCCCTCGGCCAGCATGGCGAGGAAGGGGCCGATGGCGGTGCCGGTTGAGAGCAGCCACAGGTCCCGTCCCGGGGGAATCTCATCCAGGGTCAGAAAACCGGTGGCCTGGGACTGCACCAGCAGGCTGTCGCCCACCTGCAGGGAACCGAGAGAGGGGCTCAGTTCACCGCCGGGGATCTCCACCAGATAGAATTCGTGATAGGGCGTGCCGGGAGGATTGACGAAGGAGTAGGCACGCTGGACGCGACGCTCGCCCTGCTCCAGGGCCAGCTTGGTGAATTGACCCGCCTTGTAGGGGGCAAGTTCCGCCTCCACACGCAGGGAGAGCAGGGTGGGTGTCCACTCGATGCGCTCGATGACCCGACCTTCAACCCAGGCAGCCATAAAGGTTCTCCTCCAGAGGAACAGACCTTCACTTTACCCCTTGATCTGAAAATAAAAAACCCGCGCATGTGCGCGGGTTTTTCTGCAAGAGCGGAACGCTATTACAGAGCAACGACCTGGATTTGTACGGTTGCTTTGACGTCAGCGTGCAGCTGAACAACAACTTCGTACTCACCGGTGTTACGCAGAACATTGCCCATGCGGACTTCGCTCTTGGCAACGGCTACGCCGGCAGCAGTGATGGCTTCAGCCACGTCACGGGTACCGATGGAACCGAACAGCTTGCCTTCGTCGCCAGACTTGGAGGCGATGACAACGGCAGCCAGCTCACCCAGCTTGGCAGCGCGCTCTTCGGCAGCAGCCTTGTTGGCAGCCAGTTTGGCTTCCAGCTCAGCGCGACGAGCACCGAAGGCTTCGATGTTGGCCTTGGTGGCCATAACAGCTTTGCCTTGCGGGATCAGGTAGTTACGGGCATAACCAGCTTTTACGGAAACTTGGTCACCCAGACCGCCCAGTTTGGCGATCTTATCGAGCAGGATAACTTGCATTACCTTTCCTCTATAAATTTCGTTGAGTTAGGCGTAAGCGCCGGGCCGATTCTTACTTGTTGTGCAGATCGGTGTACGGCAGCAGAGCCAGGTAACGAGCACGCTTGATGGCGCGTGCCAGCTGACGCTGATACTTGGCGCGGGTACCGGTGATACGGCTCGGTACGATCTTGCCAGATTCAGTGACGTAGTTTTTCAGAGTAACGATATCTTTGTAGTCGATCTCGGTAACGTTCTCGGCGGTGAAGCGGCAGAACTTACGACGACGGAAATAACGTGCCATGGCCTTTATCCTCTAATGCGGTGATCTAAGAATTACTCTTCGGAAGACGCTTCAACAGCATCTTCGCGACGCTCGTCGTCACGACGGGTGAAGCGCTCTTCCTTGGCCTTGGCCATCGGAGAAACTTCAGTCACGGCGTGCTTGGTGCGCATGATCATGTTGCGGATAACGGCATCGTTGAAGCGGAAGTTGGTTTCCAGCTCATCGATAACGGCCTGTTCAGCTTCTACGTTCATCAGAACGTAGTGAGCCTTGTGCAGCTTGTCGATCGGGTAAGCCAGTTGACGACGGCCCCAATCTTCCAGGCGATGAATGGTACCACCAGCGGTGGTGATAGCGCCGGTGTAACGCTCGATCATGCCAGGTACTTGCTCGCTCTGGTCCGGATGAACCATGAAGACGATTTCGTAATGACGCATTTTAGCTCCTTACGGATTAATTCAGCCTCCGCCCAGGTGCAGCCAGACCTCGGAGGCAAGGAACATAGTGATGTTTAGACGCTGCTTTCTAGGGCGGCGTATTGTACGAAATCACCTCTCCCACTGCAACTGGCGAAGCAAGATGTTTTTCTCGATGAGCCCGATACAAAACTTTAATTGATAACAATTATCATTTAGATCCATACTCTCCTCATATCCCCACGGAGGATGACAGTATGCAACCTGCGCTCACCACGGCCATCCCGGCCCGCAAATTCAAGCTGACCCTGCTCGGCCCCGCCTTCATCGCCGCCATCGGTTATATCGACCCGGGCAATTTTGCGACCAATATCCAAGCCGGCTCCACCTTCGGCTATCAACTGCTGTGGGTAGTGGTGTGGGCCAATCTGATGGCCATGCTGGTGCAGACCCTCTCGGCCAAGCTCGGCATCGTCACCGGCAAGAACCTGGCGGAGCACATTCGCGACCGGCTGCCCAAGCCGGCGGTCTGGGCCTACTGGGTACAGGCGGAGATCATCGCCATGGCCACCGATCTCGCCGAGTTCATCGGCGCTGCGGTCGGCTTCAAGCTGCTGCTCGGCATCACCCTGCTGGAAGGTGCCTGCATCACCGCGGTGGTCACCTGGGGGATCCTGATGTTGCAATCCCGCGGCCAGAAGCCGCTGGAGTTCGTGGTGGGGGGCCTGCTGCTGTTCGTGGCCGCCGCCTACATCGTCGAGCTGGTGTTCTCGCGCCCCCATCTGCCGAGTCTGCTGGAAGGGGCACTCTTCCCCGGTCTCCCCAATGGTGATGCTGTCTATCTTGCTGCCGGCGTGCTTGGTGCCACCGTGATGCCCCATGTCATCTACCTGCACTCGGCCCTGACCCAGCATACCCAGGAGCAGGGCACGGTGACCCAGCGGCTGCACAGCACCCGGGTCGACGTGGCCATCGCCATGACCATCGCCGGCTTCGTCAACCTGGCCATGATGGCCATGGCGGCTGCCGCCTTCCACAGCTCCGGCAATCAGCAGGTGGCCGAGCTGGAAACGGCCTACCAGACCCTCACGCCCCTGCTGGGCCCGGCAGCCGCCACCCTGTTCGGCCTCTCCCTGGTCGCCTCCGGCATCTCCTCCACCGTGGTGGGAA
The DNA here is from genome assembly GCF_048276795.1 of Aeromonas sp. PS2Canimalfood6. NCBI lineage: Bacteria > Pseudomonadati > Pseudomonadota > Gammaproteobacteria > Aeromonadales > Aeromonadaceae > Aeromonas > Aeromonas sp. PS2Canimalfood6. The sequence continues at coordinate 10,439 of NZ_JBLUXC010000045.1, read as the reverse complement.
CGCTGGCGGGACAAGTGGTGATGCAGGGCTTCGTGCGCTTCACCATTCCGCTCTGGCTGCGCCGAGCCATCACCATGGCCCCCGCCTTCGTGGTGATCGCCATGGGCCTCAACACCACTGAAATCCTGGTGTTGAGCCAGGTAGTGCTGAGCTTCGGCATCGCCCTCGCTCTCATTCCGCTGCTGATCCTGACCGGTGATCGCGCCCTGATGGGGGCACATCGCAATCACCCCGTCACCCAGGCCGTGGGGCGCCTCATCGTCGCCCTGGTGATCGGCCTCAATGCCTATCTGCTGATCACCACCCTCTAACGCCATCTTGAGGCTCATTGACCCGGGTTGATGAGCCTCTTCGCACTTTCGCGTATGCTGCTCCTTTCCCTTCTCATCATCTCGTTGCGGGAGCCCTGCCATGGAACATACCCGAGCCAGCTTCGTACTGGGCCACCATCAGGAACAGGCCAGCGTCGTCTGTTGCAAACAGGGGGATCCGACCCTGCTGGTCACCGACCTCACCCCCTTTCATCCCCAGAGCCACCTCTGGCCCGATCAACCCGGTGACGTGGGCACAGTGCGCTGGGAAGAGGGGGAAGCGGCCGTGGGCCCCTGCCGCATGGGCGCCATCAGTCCCGAGGGCGAGCTGTTCGTGGATACGGAGATTCCGGTCAAGCGGGGGGCGGATGGGTGGGCTTTCGTGGTGGTGCATCCCCTCGCCGGTTCCCATCACCTTGCCATTGGCTCGCCTGTGGAACTGACAGTGGATGCCGAGGCTCGCCATGCCCTGAGCCTGGGCCACAGCGCCTGCCACCTGGTGGCACTGGCCCTCAATCGGGCGCTCACGCCCTATTGGCGAAAGGAGACAAGCGAGCTGGACGCTCTCGGGCAGCCGGATTTCGATCGCCTCGCCATCCAGCACTCCCGGGTCGAGCCCAGAGGATCAAAGGAGCAGTACCGGATCGGCAAGAGCCTTCGGAAAAAGGGAATCAACAGCGAGGCATTGCTGGCCGACCTCGACAGGATAGCGCTCCAGGTCAACGAGCAGCTGATGCGCTGGCTCAAAGAGGGAGGCGAGATCCGCCGCAGCCGGGCCGGTGATGCCATCATCGATTCCCGCTACTGGCATGGCATGGTGGACGGTCGGGAGATCACCATTCCCTGTGGCGGCACCCATGTAAGCACTCTGACCGAGTTGGGCCAGGTTCAGGTGACGCTGGCCTCCAGTGAAGAGGGATTTACCCTCACCACCCGGGTCACTCCCTGAACCACCACAGCCTTCCTGATGCCGCACCGCCCTGACCGGGGCGGTGTCCCGACAGAGAGACCGCAGGCAGATCAGCGCGGCGGTATCTCACCCCGGGCTGACGACCACATGGCCACGGGGTAGCAAAAAAACCATGCGATGCACCACGGATGAGGGGCCACTTGCCCCTTTCCTGGCACCTGACGATGTCAGGCAGGCTCCCTTCGCATCCCCATGTGAGGGATGTCATCTTCCAGATACCCTTCCCCTTCGGCCACGAAACCATGCTGGCCGTAAAAACCTTGCAGGTGGGCCTGTGCACCGAGCCAGATACTGTGTGCAGGCCAGCGTGCCTCGCACTCTCTGACCGCTTGCACCAGCAGGCGGTGACCCAGTCCGCCCCCCCGCGACGTGGGAGAGGTAACCACGCGGCCGATGGCGGCGCCGCTGCCATCACCAATGCCGGGTGCCATGATGCGGGCATAGGCGGCCAGCAGATCGCCCTGATAGCCGAGCAGGTGCCAGACCCCTTCGCGGCGATCGAGCCCGTCCAGATCCTGGAAAGGGCAGGTCTGCTCCACCACGAACACCTCGGCGCGCAGGGCAAGCAGCTCATACAATTCATCCGTGGTCAGCTCGGACCAGGATTTCATACTCCAGTTCATGAATGACTCCTGTTTAATGGGGTCTGACAGCATAATCTTGCTCCCGACGAGGGGCATTAACCTTGGTTAAGTTGCCCCCCTTCTCATCCAATGCGGACATGGCCGACAAAGAGCCGATCTCTGCCCAGGTTCATCGGCAATCCCTTCTGGCTCAACCCTGATCGCGCGTTTTCAACCGCCTGCGGATGCGGCTCAGGCTGATGGGGGTGATCCCCAGATAGGCGGCAATCTGGTGATCCGGAACCCTGGCATCCAGCGCGGGGAAGCTTCGCAGAAAATGCTGATAGCGCGCCTCTGGGCCCCCGGTCAGCAGCAACAGCTCTTTCTCCTCCTTGATGCGCAGTTGCACTTCAAGGAGATGGTGATACCAGGCGGGCCAGCAAGGGAGTCGGCGCAGATCCGCCAGCGGAAGAAGCTGCAGCCGGCAAGGCTCCAGCGCCTCCACGCTGTAGCGGGCGGGCTCACCACTGAGCAGGTGGTGGAAGTCGATAAACTCGTCCCCCTCCCAATAGAACTCCTTGATGTACTCGCGGCCATCCGCCAGCACCACCTTGGCCCGCAGCAACCCCTCCTCCACTCTGACCAGCAGCGCCGGACTGTCGCCGGCATGCCAGAGGCAGGTGCGAGGGGGCAAGGTCAGGGAGCGGACAAAAGAGAGGAGGCGCTCGGCCTCCTGCTCATCTGCAACCCGTTCCCAGACAAAGGGGGGTCTGTCGGTCATCGTCTTGTCAGACGCGGCGCTGGCGCACGGCTTCGAACAGGCAGACACCGCTCGCCACCGAGACGTTGAGGCTGGATACTGCCCCCGCCATCGGGATGCTCACCAGCTCGTCGCAATGTTCGCGGGTCAGGCGGCGCATCCCCTTGCCTTCGGCCCCCATCACCAGCGCCATGGGGCCGGTGAGTTTGGCCTGATAGAGATCGTGATCCGCCTCGCCGGCGGTACCCACGATCCAGACGCCGCGCTCCTGCAGCTCGCGCAGGCTGCGGGCCAGGTTGGTGACCTGGATGAGCGGCACCACTTCGGCGGCGCCACAGGCGACCTTGCGCACCACGGACGTGAGGCCTGTGGCCTTGTCCCGCGGCACGATCACCGCATGTACCCCGGCCGCATCGGCACTGCGCAGACAGGCGCCGAGATTGTGCGGGTCGGTCACCCCATCCAGTACCAGCAGGAAGGGCGCTGTCTCTTGCGCCGCCAGACCGTCCAGCAGGCTGGCCAGGTCGTGCTCGGCCAGCTTGGGCGCTTCAATCACCTTGGCCATGATGCCCTGGTGATTGTTGCCTTCCGCCTTGTCATCCAGCGTCTTGCGGTTCACGCTCTGCACCCTGATACCGAGGGATTCCAGCTCGGCCAGCAGGGGATGCAGCCGCTCGTCATCGCGGCCCTTGAGAGCCCACACCTCGATGAAGCGCTCGGGGGTGCGCTCCAGCAGCGCGGAGACGGCGTGAATGCCGTAGATCAGTTCAGTACTCATTTAGTGCTCTTGGCCTTGTCGCGAGCCTTTTTGCTCGGTCGTCTGTTGCTGGGCTTGGCACGGCCACCCTTGTCGGATTTACCGCTCTCCTTGCCCTCTTTGCGTTTCTCGTGGCGCTGGGCGCTCTTGGCCTTCTCTTTCTTGATCTCGGCCTGCTTGCGCGCCATCTCCTTGGCGTTCTTGCCGGTGGCCTTGAGGGGCTCTTCCACCATCACGAAGTCGATCTTGCGATCGTCCAGGTTCACGCCCATCACCTTGACCCGCACCTTGTCACCCAGACGGTAGCGGCGGCGGAAGTTCTCGCCGATCAGCTGCTGGTGCAGCGGGTCGAACTGGTAGTAGTCGTTGGTGAGGGTGCTGACGTGCACCAGACCGTCGATGTGGATCTCCGCCAGACGCACGAAGAAGCCAAAACCGGTGACGCTGGCGATGACGCCGTCAAACTCGTCACCCACGTGATCCAGCATGTACTCGCACTTGAGCCAGTCTGCCACGTCGCGGGTGGCATCATCGGCACGGCGCTCCGTCATGGAGCAGTGCTCGCCCATCGGGTCCACTTCTTCCAGCTGGTAGTGGTAGCCACCGCTCGGCGTCCACTTGTGGCGCAGGTTGCCCTGCTGCTCCTTGGCGGTCTGGTACTTGATCGCCCGGTGCAGGATGAGATCCGGGTAACGACGGATTGGCGAGGTGAAGTGAGCGTAGGACTTCAGGGCCAAGCCGAAGTGACCGATGTTGTCGGCCTGATAGATGGCCTGACGCATGGAGCGCAGCAGCATGGTGGAGAGCAGTTCCGCATCCGGGCGCCCTTCGAATTTGGCGGCCAGGTCGGCAAAGTCCTTCGGCTCGGGCTCCAGGCCCCCCTTGAGCTCCAGACCCAGTTCGGCCAGGAAGTCGCGGAAGCCGGTCAGACGCTCCTCGCCCGGGCGGTCGTGCACCCGGAACAGGGCGGCGGCCTCGTTCTTCTCGATGTAGCGGGCGGCTGCCACGTTCGCCTGGATCATGCACTCTTCGATGATCTTGTGGGCGTCATTGCGCACCAGCGGTACGATACGGTCGATCTTGCGCTGGGCGTTGAAGATGAAGCGGGTCTCCTCGCTCTCGAACTCCACCGCACCGCGTTGATGACGGGCATGCTTGAGCGCCTTGTAGAGGTTGCTCAGCTCCTCGATGTGGCCCACCAGCGGATCATACTGCTGACGCAGCTTGGGATCCCCGTCCAGGATCGCCGCTACCTTGGTGTAGGTCAGGCGAGCGTGGGAGTTCATTACCGCTTCGTAGAACTTGTAGCCGGACATGCGGCCGGCGGCGGAGATGGTCATCTCGCACACCATGCAGAGCCGGTCGACCTGCGGGTTCAGGGAACACAGACCGTTGGAGAGCACCTCCGGCAGCATGGGCACCACGAACTCGGGGAAGTAGACCGAGTTGCCGCGCTGATAGGCTTCGGTGTCGAGGGCCGTGCCCGGTTTCACATAAGCCGAAACGTCCGCGATGGCGACCCACAGGCGCCAGCCACCACCGCGCTTGGCTTCACAGAAGACGGCGTCATCAAAGTCGCGGGCGTCTTCCCCGTCGATGGTCACCAACGGCAGGGCGCGCAGATCGATGCGACCCTCTTTGGCCTTCTCCGGCACCTGCTCGCCGAGACCGGCGACCTCCTTGGTCACCTCTTCCGGCCAGGTGTGCGGAATGCCGTGGGTACGCAGGGCGATCTCGATCTCCATGCCGGGCGCCATGTTCTCACCCAGGACTTCCAAGACGGTACCGACCGCATTGAAGCGGGCAGTGGCGCGCTGGTTGATGCGCACGACCACGACCTGGCTCTGGCGAGCCCCCTTGTTCTCCCCTTCCGGGATGATGATGTCCTGGCCGATGCGGCTGTCATCGGGTACCACGAAACCGACGCCGTTCTCGACGAAGTAACGACCGACGATGTCCGCCTCGCGGGATTTGAGCAGGCGCACCAGACGCGCTTCCTGACGACCCTTGCGATCGATCTCGGTCGGCTGCACCAGGGCATAGTCGCCATGCATCAGGCGCTGCATCTCACGGTTGTTCAGGAAGAGATCCGCTCCACCACCCTCGGGGCGCAGAAAACCGAATCCATCTTTGTGGCCAAGCACATAGCCTTTGACCAGATTCAGGCGATCCGGCAGGGCGTAACATTGGTTGCGGGTGAACACGAGCTGCCCGTCGCGCTCCATGGCGCGCAGACGACGTCGCAAGGCTTCCAACGGCTCTTCATCGGTCAGCTTGAGGACCTTGGCCAGCTCTTCCCGGGACATGGGTTTCTCATGGCCCTTGATGAGCTCCAGCAGCATCTCGCGACTGGCGATGGGGTTTTCGTATTTTTCGGCCTCGCGTTGGAGGAAAGGATCTTTTTGAGACATAAGCAGGCCTTAGGGTAGGTAATAACGCAGACATTATATCGGAGGGGGGAGCTAATGGCATCCATCGACTGCCTTTTGGCCATTCTCTCTGTCATACTGGACACAGTTTGCAGGTATGTGAGACTCGGAACTCATGAGCAAGGACTCGTTCGCCCAATCTGCCGCCTATTTGAAACAGGCGGTTCCCCTGATGATCAAGTATCAAATTCCCACCACGCCGAACAACTATCACCTTTGGTACAGCTATGTCTCCGGCGACATGCCCGAACTCAACCATGCCGTCGATCAGGCGATAAAACAACAGGGGACCTTCTCCCTGACCACCTGTGAGCGTCTCTACCACCAGCACCTTGCAGCCCAGGACGAGCAGCAGATCGAGGCGATGAAACTCAACCTGGCGGCAATGGCCAGCGAGCTGAGTCACTCGATGCAGGATGCCATCTCCGATACCGGGCTGTTTCAGGAGATGCTCGACAAGAGTTTCGACAAGCTGAGCAAGATAGACGACGAGGGGCTCAGCCTGGAAGACACCATGGGGATCCTGCGGGATCTCGTGCGCGAGTCGCGTGACGTACGCATGTCCACCCTCCACTTTCGCAACCAGCTCAGCAGCGCCGAGAAAGAGATAAAGGAGCTGAAACAGGCCCTGAACGAGACGAGGAAGCTGGCCACCGAGGACCCGCTCACGTCTCTGCTCAATCGACGCGCCTTCGATCTCGAGATGGACAGCCTCATCCGCAGCAAGCAGCCCTTCTCCCTGATCCTGACCGATATCGATCGCTTCAAGAACTTCAACGACGAATACGGACATCTGCTGGGGGACCAGGTGCTGCGCATCGTCGGCAAGCGGCTGCGAGAGGCCAGCAAGGAGGGCATAACCGCCTATCGCCTGGGGGGTGAGGAGTTTGCCCTCTTGGTGCCAAACCGCGCCCTGGCGCTGACCCGCCAGATGGCCGAGAGCCTGCGTCGCGTCATCGAGCGGATGTCGATTCTGGATCGCAAATCCGGGCGACGCATCGATCACATCACCGCCTCGTTCGGCGTGGGGGAATACATCCCCCAGGAGACGGCAGACACCCTGATCGAGCGTACCGACAAGCTGCTCTACAAGGCCAAGGAGCTGGGACGCAATCGGGTGATGCCACTGCCCTCCTGATCCCACCAGATGCAAAAAGGCCGGTCATTGACCGGCCTTTTTCATGCTTCCCTTCTCGGGATCAGAGGCTTTTCAGCTTCTCTTCCGGCAGGGCCAGCTCGTCATTGTGGTTGACACCGATACCGCGCTCCAGCACATGGCGGGCGATGGCATGGGCCTCTTCCAGCGAGTGCATGCTGTAAGTACCGCACTGGTATTCGTTCAGCTCGGGGATCTTGCCCTGATCCTGCACGGTCAGCACGTCGCTCATGGCGGCCTGCCAGGCAGCGCCAACACGGGCTTCATCCGGCGCACCGATCAGACTCATGTAGAAGCCGGTGCGGCAACCCATGGGAGAGATGTCGATGATCTCCACCCCATTCCCATTGAGGTGGTCACGCATGAAGCCGGCAAACAGATGCTCCAGAGTATGGATGCCGCGCTCGGAGAGGATCTCCTCGTTCGGCACGCAGAAACGCAGGTCGAACACGGTGATGGTGTCCTTGTTCGGGGTCTGCATGGTCTTCGCCACCCGCACTGCCGGGGCGGCCATACGGGTATGGTCGACGGTAAAACTGTCCAATAACGGCATTTCTGACTCCTGATTTGGTTACCAGAACCAGCCCCCGCTGGAGAGCTGATCCTTGCATTGTCGATACTGGGCACCGTAGCGTTGGGCACGGGCCTCCACCTTGCGGGAGACCTTCATCAGCCATCCCTTGCTGCGGTAGCTGCCACGTCGGTAGCCCCCCCAGCCTTCGTGATAATTGAGATACTGGCCATAGGCATCCCACTTGGACGTGCCGTTGAGCCGCTGTGCCTTGTGAGTGTACCAGCCCATGAAATCGATGGCGTCGGCAAAGTCGTCGCGATCGCTCCAGCTGTTGCCGGTTTCCCGCTGGTAGTCGGCCCAGGTTTCGTCTTTCACCTGGGCATAGCCGTAGGCTGAACTGGCCCGCCCGGTGGGGATGAAGAGGAAATACTGCATCGGCGGCTGGGCATCATGCACGAAGGAGGACTCCTGGTACATCATGGCCATCACTACCTGGACAGGTGTCCCCCACTTCTCGTTCATCTTGAGCGCCGCCTCGTGCCATTCGGGTTTCTCCCGAAAGATCTGGCACAGGTTTTCCGGCTGGGCCGGCGGCCGGGTACTGCACGCGGTGAGTGCCATCAAGCACGCCGCCACGACCCCGATACGGTACAACGACATCAGAACGACAGACTCTTGCTGTTCATCACAGGGCACATCCACCACATCAGATCGCGTCTTCGTTCTCTTCACCAGTACGAATACGAATGACGCGTTCCACCTCGCAGACGAAGATCTTGCCATCGCCGATCTTGCCGGTACGCGCTGTGTTCTGGATGGCTTCCAGGCAGGCATCGAGATCCTCGTCCTGCACCACCAGCTCCACCTTGACCTTGGGCAGGAAGTCGACCATGTACTCGGCACCGCGATAGAGCTCGGTATGGCCCTTCTGGCGGCCGAACCCCTTAACCTCGGACACTGTCATGCCGTTGATGCCGATCTCGGCCAGGGCCTCGCGTACATCGTCCAGCTTGAACGGTTTGATGATGGCTTCAATCTTCTTCATGGTGACTCCTTACCAGTTCTGTTTGCCGAACCCGGACGTGATGGGATAGCGGCGGTCCTTACCAAAGTTGCGAGCCGTGATGCGGGGGCCGACGGCGGCCTGACGGCGCTTGTATTCGTTGAGATCCACCAGGCGGATCACCTTGCGTACCACCGCCTCTTCGAAACCTTCCGCCACCATGTCGGCGACAGACGCATCCTCTTCCACGTAGCGCTTGAGGATGGCATCCAGGATGTCATAGGGGGGCAGGCTGTCCTGGTCCACCTGATCCGGTGCCAGTTCGGCCGACGGGGGACGATCGATGACCCGCTGCGGGATCACGTACTCCACGCTGTTGCGATATTCGCACAGCTTGAAGACCAAGGTCTTGGGGACGTCCTTGAGCACATCAAAGCCACCCGCCATATCGCCATACAGCGTGGCATATCCCACGGCCATCTCGCTCTTGTTGCCAGTGGTCAGCACGATACGGCGGCGCTTGTTGGACAGCGCCATCAAGAGTACACCGCGGCAGCGGGCCTGCAGGTTCTCTTCGGTGGTGTCGCGGGCGGTCCCTTCAAACAGAGGTGCCAGCTGCGTCATGAAGCCTTCGAACATGGGTTCGATGGAGATGATGTTGAACTCCACCCCCATCCGCTCGGCCTGCTCCTTGGCATCCTCCACGCTCATCTGGGCGGTGTATCGGAACGGCATCATCACCGCCTGCACCTTGTCCGCCCCGATGGCATCGGCTGCAATGGCCAGGGTCAACGCCGAGTCGATGCCGCCGGAGAGCCCCAGCACAGCCCCCAGGAAACCGTTCTTGGTGACATAGTCGCGCACCGCCAGCACCAGCGCCTGATAGGTCTCGGCCAGCGGCTCGAGCGGCGCGACCGGCTCACGCTCCTTCACCGGCTGACCATCGGCAAAGCGCACCAGCGCCATCTCTTCGGCAAACGGGGCCAGCTTGTGGGTCAGTTCACCCCGGCTGTTGAACACCTTGGAACAGCCGTCGAAGATCAGCTCGTCCTGGCCGCATACCTGGTTGAGGTAGATGAGCGGCAGGCCGGTCTGATCGCAGCGTTCCGCCATCAGTTCGCGGCGGATCCAGGGTTTCTCCTGATCGTAGGGAGAGGCGTTGATGGTGATCAGCACATCGGCCCCCGCCGCCTTGGCGGCCAGCGCCGGGCCGGGTTGCCACAAGTCCTCGCAGATGAGCAGCCCCAGATTGTGACCACGGAACGGCACCACACAAGTCTCGGTCGAGACGGTGAAGTAGCGCTTCTCGTCGAATACCCCGTAGTTGGGCAAATCCTGCTTGAAGTAACGGGCAATCAGCTGGCCCTGCTCATAGAGGGAGGCCGCGTTATAGAGCGCCTCCCCCTCACGCCAGGGATGCCCCACCAAAATGGCACAGTTGCCCTGCCATTCGACAACACGAGCCAACGCGGCCTCGACCCGACGCATCAGGTCGGCACGCAGCAGCAAGTCTTCCGGCGGGTAGCCGGTCAGCGCCAGCTCGGAGCAGACCAGCAGATCGGCGCCTTGCAGCTCGGCCTCGGCGGCGGCCGCCAACACCTTGTCACAGTTATCTTCGATAGCGCCTACCGTCAGGTTCAACTGGGCAAGCATCAGAGAGAGGGCTTTTGCCATGGCGATGCATCTTGAATTCGAAAATGATGGGGAATGATAAAGAAAAGGCGCTGGCTGTGCCAGCGCCTTGGGTTTGGGATGTTAGTGGCCATCCTCCGACTGGCAATCATCGGTTACAAATAACCTCACTTTACTAATTAATTCGGTACCACTGTGCTGCATGTCTTCGGATAGGATGGATTCATGTACAGAACCTTAAGCGGCAAGCGAATTAATAATACCGTCTAACGTGTTGTTTTGCTTGGATTTTCTCTGCCTACTCTTTTTGCCGTTTTTGGATAAATACACCATTGCCCACTCCA
>NZ_JBLUXC010000044.1:0-36997 GCF_048276795.1 Aeromonas sp. PS2Canimalfood6 | reverse complement strand
CGAAGAAACGGTCTAAATAGGCTGATTCAAGGCATTTACGGGAGAAAAAATCGGCTCAAACATGAAGAAATGAAATGACTGAGTCAGCCGAGAAGAATTTCCCCGCTTATTCGCACCTTCCTTAATTAGTGAGCAATTGTCGTTTCAAGTAGGTTGCTGAGCGAGCAAAACTGCGAATATTCCCATCACCCCAACCCTCTCCCGGAGGGAAAGGGAGCTTGTTTGCGGTTAGACGGGGGCTGTGGGCTGGCACGGTTTTGTCTTGATCCCCCTCCAAGCTGCCGAGTCGAGCTCAATGGGTCAGGAGCGCCGTCAGGGATGACGGCGCAGCCGCAGTTGGTACAGGGATGTACCATCTGCGGCGTTCCGTCCGACCCAGAGAGCGAAATGAGGGAATCCGCCGTAGGCGGGCGGCTTGGCGGGGGTGGCCTTTCTTTTGGTGACTTTTCTTTGGCCACGCAAAGAAAAGTCACTCGCCCAGGCCCGAAGGGCGGGCGAAACCCTGTCGAGGGCAGAGCCCTCGTGTTCCATGGGGCGAAGCCGCATCAGGGGGCCAACCGCTGGCTCGGGAGTTCGGATTAACTCCGCCCGGATCGCGAACATCCGAATACGCTGTGCTATTCGAACCTACGATTCGATAACACCAGGGGATTATGGGTTCCCTCACCCTGACCCTCTCCCAAGGGGAGAGGGGACAAAGACGCTGGGAGCGGCAACAAGCAGGAAATAGAAAGGGAGCCTATCAGGCTCCCTTTCCGCGCTCACGGTCAATGGCATCTGACCCATGCCGCTCCTTATCGATTGGTCGCGGCCTTCATCCCTTCCACAAACTCCTTCAGACGGGTGAGCATATGCTCCGGGTTCTTGTGGTGGGTTTCGATGATCTTCACCACTGCCGAACCCGAGATGGCACCGGCGGCGCCAGCGGCGATGGCCTCACGTACCTGAGCCGGTTCGCTGATGCCAAAGCCGAGCAGGGCGGGGGGGGCGTTGAACTCGCGCAAGGTATTGATCAGCCCCTCCACCGGCATGCCGGCCTTGGTCTCGGCACCGGTCACGCCGGCGCGGCTCACCAGATAGGTGTAACCGGAGCCCAGCTCGGCAACAGCCTTGAGCGTCTCGGCATCGCCGTTGGGCGGGGCGATAAAGATGCTGTCGATGCCGAACTTGTCGGCGGCCGCCTTGTAGGGTTCGCACATCTGCACCGGCACGTCGGCCACCAGCACGGAGTCCACCCCCGCCTGCTGGCACTTCTCGTAGAAGCCGTCGATGTGGCGCACATAGACCAGGTTCGCGTAGACCAAAAGGCCAATGGGCAGCTGTGGGTACTTGGCGCGGATGCGGGCGAGCAGGCCGAAGCAGTCATCCGGGGTGGTGTGGCTGGCAAAGGCGCGCAGGGCGGCACCCTGAATGGTGGGGCCGTCCGCCACCGGATCGGAGAAGGGAATGCCGAGTTCGAGGGCGTCGGCGCCCCCTTCGACCAGGGCATCGACGATGGCCAGGGACAATTCGGGGGTGGGGTCACCCAGCATCACGAACGGCACAAAGGCGCCCTGATTGGCTTCGTCCAGACGGGAGAAGAGTTGTGCGTAACGGTTCATGACAAGGTTCCTTCTTTTTCAAAGATGTCGGCAACGGTGAAGATGTCTTTGTCGCCACGGCCGGAGAGGTTGACGATGAGCACCTGCTCTTTTTCCGGTTCACTGCGGGCCATCTTGAGGGCATGGGCCAGGGCGTGGGAGGACTCCAGCGCGGGTATGATGCCTTCGGATTTGGCCAGCTCCTGGAAGGCGTCCAGCGCCTCCTTGTCGGTCACCGAGGGGTACTCGGCGCGGCCGATGGCGGCCAGGTGGGCGTGCTGGGGGCCGACGGAGGGGAAGTCCAGCCCCGCCGAGACGGAGTAGGACTCCTGGATCTGGCCCTGGTTGTCCTGCATCAGGAAGGAGTGCATGCCAAAGAAGACCCCCTTGCTGCCGTGACCGAGCGGCGCGCCGTGCTCGCCGCTCTCGATGCCGTGACCACCGGGTTCGACCCCGATAAGGCGCACGGAAGGCTCATCGATAAAGTCCGCAAACATGCCGATGGCATTGGAGCCGCCGCCAACGCAGGCGATCACCGCATCGGGCAGGCGCTCTTCTTTTTCGAAGCACTGGGCCTTGGCCTCTTCCCCGATCATCTTCTGGAACTCCCGCACGATAGTGGGGAAGGGGTGGGGGCCAGCGGCGGTGCCGAGCAGGTAGTGGGCGGTCTCGTAGTTGGCAGCCCAGTCCCGCAGCGCCTCGTTGCAGGCATCTTTGAGGGTGCTGGAGCCGGAGTGCACCGGGATCACGGTGGCGCCCATCAGCTTCATGCGAAACACGTTCGGCTTCTGGCGCTCGCAATCCTTGGCTCCCATGTAGACCCGGCACTTGAGGCCGAGCAGGGCGCAGGCCAGTGCAGTGGCCACACCGTGCTGACCGGCGCCGGTCTCGGCGATGATCTCGTGCTTGCCCATGCGCTTGGCAAGCAGGGCCTGACCCAGCACCTGGTTGGTCTTGTGGGCGCCGCCGTGCAGCAGATCTTCACGCTTGAGGTAGAGGCGGGTCTTGGTGCCCTTGGTCAGATTGCGGGTCAGGGTGAGCGGGGTCGGGCGACCGGCGTACTCGGTCAGGAGTGCCTGAAACTCGGCGACGAAGGCCGGATCGTCCTTGGCATCGACGAAGGCCTTCTCCAGCTGGAGCAGGGCGGGGATGAGGATCTGGGGCACGTACATACCACCAAATTCACCGAAAAACGGATTGAGCAGGGTCATGGTTATCTTCCTTTACATTCTGCAATTGAGATCAGGTATGAGCCTTGGCGGGCTGAGGCGTATGGCTGGGGCACATACATGTCATCGACGAAATTCACCGAAAAACGGATTGAGCAGGGTCATACATTATTCCTTGTGCTTATGGGCAAACGCAGTTCATTAATTCGTTGAATGAGTCACGGGGGCGCTCACAGTTGGCGCAGGGCGCCAAAGGCGGCAGCCAGCTTGTGGGCATCCTTCCTGCCCGGGGCACTCTCCACCCCGGAGTTGAAATCAAGGCCGAGGCAGCCCACTTGCGCGGCCTCGAGGGCGTTGTCGGGGTTGAGGCCCCCCGCCAGCATCAGCCGGGCTTTATCGAGATGGGCCAGCAGGGTCCAGTCGAACGCCTGGCCGGTGCCGCCGCTCTGGCTGCCGACCGCAGTTTTCACGACAGTATCCAGCAGCAGGCGATCCGCCGGGTAGTCGAGGGCGGGCAGCGGCTCGCCGCTCGTTATTCCTACGGCTTTCCAGATCTGGCAGCCCGCCGGCAGCAGGGGGCGCAGGGTCTCGATATAGGCGGCGTCTTCGTCCCCGTGCAGTTGCACGGCGGCGAGCCCCAGCGCATCTACCGTCTTGGCGATGGTGGCGGGCTGGGCATTGCGAAACACCCCGACGTAAGAGAGCGGCGCACCCGCCATCACGGCGCGGGCGGCGGGAATGTCCACGTAGCGCGGGCTTTTCGCCACAAAAATGAGGCCGCCGAACACGGCGCCCGCCTGATGGGCGGCGGCGGCGTCCTCGGGACGGGTCAGGCCGCACACCTTGTTCTGGCCGAGCACGAGCTTGCGCACCGCGGCCTCCAGATCCGGCTCCGCCATGAGGGAAGATCCCACCAGGAAGCCCTTGGCGTGGTGGCGCAGGGCCGCCACCTGGGCGCGGTGGTTGATGCCGGATTCGCTGATCACCACCCGATCCCCCGGGATCCTGGCCGCCAACTGCCGAGTGCGGGCAAGATCGACGCTCAAATCCCGCAGATCCCGGTTGTTGATGCCAATCACCGGGGCGCCGAGGTCGATGGCGCGGGTCAGCTCCTCCTCGTTGCTCACCTCGGTGAGCACCCCGAGGCCCAACTCTTTCGCCACGTTGAACAGGGCGCGATACCCCTCGTCGGTGAGCACGGAGAGCATCAGGAGGATGGCGTCCGCCTGATAGTGGCGGGCCAGATAGATCTGATAGGGGTCAATCATGAAGTCCTTGCAGAGCACCGGCTGCTGGACGCGGCCCCGTACCCGGGGCAGGAAGGCGAAATCCCCCTGGAAGAACTTCTCGTCCGTCAGCACCGAGATGGCGGTGGCGTAGTGGCCATAGATGTCGGCGATGGCCTCCGGGCTGAAGTCGTTGCGGATCAAGCCCTTGGAGGGGGAGGCCTTCTTGCACTCCAGAATGAAGCGGGTGGAGCCTTGGCGCAGATCCCCCTCGAAGTCCCGATCGCTTGGGGTCAGCGCGTCCTGGAAGCTCGCCAGGGGCTGGCTCTCCTTGCGGGCGGCGACCCACTCCTGCTTGGCCGCCACGATCTTGCCGAGGATGGTCTGGCTGATGGAGGCCATGTTCAGAAAGGCGTGGGGAGCAATGACATCTGACATCTCGTTATCCTTGCGAAGCTGGCTGTTGCCCGTCGGGCGTTCTGGGTGAGTGCCCCTGGGGCACGCTGTGGTGGTGGCTGACATCATGCCTCCTGATGGCTCAGGGTGGCGAGATCCCGGGCGAGGAGGGCGGCCTGGCCGCTTGCCAGCACCGCCAGCACCCGGGCGGCGGCCTGCCTAAAGTCCGGGGCCTCGCCCGCCATGACCAGGAGCGGCGCCACGTTGGCGGCGATGGCGGCGTTGTGGGCCGGGCTGCCGCGTCCTTCCAGGATGGCGGCGGTGATGGCGCGGTTCTCCTCGGGCTCACCGCCCTGGATGGCGCTGACCGGGTAGGTGTCGAGGCCAAAGTCCGCCGGGGTGAGCAAGTACTCGCGAATTTCGCCGTCGCGGATTTCCGCCACCTGGGTCGGGCCGTGGATGGCAATCTCGTCGAGACCGGCGCCGTGCACCACCATACCGGTTTTCAGGCCGAGTGCCAGCAGGGTTTCGGCGATGGGGCGCACCAGCTCGGGGGCATAGACCCCCATCAGCTGGAAGCTGGGACGAGCGGGGTTGATGAGCGGCCCCAGCACGTTGAACAGGGTGCGGGTCTTGAGGGCCTGGCGCACCGGCATGGCATGGCGCACCCCGGCGTGGTACTGGGGGGCGAACAGGAAGCAGACCCCGAGCTCGTCCAGGCAGCGGCGGGCCTGGGCCGGGCTCATGTCGAGCTTGATGCCCATTTTATCGAGCAGATCGCTCGACCCCGACTTGCTCGAGACCGAGCGGTTGCCGTGCTTGGCCACTTTCAGGCCGCAGGCGGCGGCCACCAGGGCCGAGGTGGTGGAGACGTTGATGGTGTTGAGGCCGTCTCCCCCGGTGCCGACGATGTCGCAGAAGGCATAGTCCGGGCGCGGGAAGTCGCGGGCTTCGGCCAAGAGCGCCTCGGCGGCGCCGGCGATCTCCTCCGGGGTCTCCCCCTTGATCTTGAGGGCGGTCAAAAGGCTCGCGAGCACGATGGGATCCACTTCACCACGAACCACCTGGCCGAAGGCGTCGCGGGCGGCGTCGCGGGTGAGAGACTGACCCTGATAGAGGGTGTTGAGATGTTGATGCATGGTCTCTTCCTTACCGCACGTGGCTTTCTGGACGGGTGACATGGGCGAGGGCCTGGGTGAGCAGGCGGGCCCCTTCGCTGGTCATGATGGATTCCGGGTGGAACTGGAAGCCCAGCACCCGCTCGTCACGCTGCTCGATGGCCATGGGCATGCCCTGATAGTGGGCAATCACCTGCAACTCTTGTGGCACATAGGTGGCCACCAGGGAGTGGTAGCGGGCCACCGGCAAGGGGCTCGGCAGCCCCGCGAAGGCGCCATGGCCGTTGTGCTCGATGAGGGAGCGCTTGCCGTGGACGATTTCCCCCGCCGCCCCGACGGTGCCGCCGTAGGCTTCGCACAGGGCCTGATGACCGAGGCAGATGCCGAGGATGGGCACCCGGCCCCGGGCCAGCTTGATGAGATCGATGAGGCAGCCCGCCTCATGGGGGGCGCCCGGCCCCGGGGAGAGCACCAGCACGGCGTCCCCTTCGCAGGCGTCGATCTCACTCATGATGCGGCTCGCCGGCAGGCTGTTGCGGTAGATGCGCACCGGGTAGCCCAGGGTGCGGAACTGGTCGACGAGGTTGTAGGTAAACGAGTCGAAGTTGTCGAGCAGGAAGATGTTAGTCATGGGACTGCTCCTTCGAAGTGCGGAACTGGTCGGCCAAAGCGTTGTAAGTGAACGAATCGACGTTGTCGAGCAGGAAGATGTTAGTCATGGCTCACGTCCTTGTGTTGTTCCTGCTGGGCGCTGAGGGCCTGCAGGGAGGTGCCATGGCTGGCAGCGATGGCGGCCAGCACGGCCGCCGCCTTGGCGCGGGTCTCGTCCGCCTCGGCCTGGGGTTTGGAGTCATAGACCACCCCGGCGCCGGCCTGGACATGGGCGACCCCCTCTTTCACGAAGGCGGAGCGGATGACGATGCAGGTGTCCATCTCCCCTGCGCCGTTCAGGTAACCCACGGCGCCGCCGTAGCTGCCGCGACGCTTGCCTTCCACCATGCGGATAAGCTCGCTGGCGCGCAGCTTGGGGGCACCGGTCAGGGTGCCCATGTTCATGCAGGCCTGGTAGGCGTGCAGGGCGTCAAGGTCGGCGCGAAGGGTGCCCACCACCCGGGAGACCAGGTGCATGACGTGGCTGTAGCGATCCACTTTGAGCAGATCCTTGACGTAGCGGGTGCCGGGGGCGGAGATGCGGGCGATGTCGTTGCGGCCCAGATCCACCAGCATCAGGTGCTCGGCCACCTCTTTCTCGTCCTGGCGCAGCTCCAGCTCGATGCGGCCGTCCAGATCCAGGTTGATGCTGCCGTCCGGGTTGAGGCCACGGCGGCGGGTGCCGGCGATGGGGTACATCTCCACCTGGCGGCTGTTGGCACAGAACTTGACCGCGCTCTCGGGGGAGGCGCCAAACAGGGTGAAGCCCTCGTCCTGCACGTAGAACATGTAGGGGCTGGGGTTGGTCTGCTTGAGGCGGCGATAGGCGGCGACGGGATCCGGGCAGGGGAGGGAGAAGCTGCGGGACGGCACCACCTGGAAGATGTCACCACGGCGGATGAAGCCCTTGAGCTTCTCGACCTCGGCGCAGAACTGCTTGTCTCCCTTGTCGACGGCCAGGGCGCCGGTCAGCGGCGCGGTGCCCTGCGGCGCAGGCAGCGGCTGCTGACAGGCCTGTTTGAAGGACTCGAGGCGAGCGGTCAGGCGGGCGTAGCGCGCGTCCAGCTGCTCATCCTCTTCGCCGCCGAAGAGGCAGGCCAGCAGCGCCGTGCTCTGCTTGATGTGATCGATGGTGATCAGGGTCTCGGCCACATAGAAGCAGTAGTCAGGGCAGTCGTTGCTCCCCTCTGGCACCTCGGGCAAGTCTTCAAAGGAGGCGATGAGGTCGTAGGCGAAGCTGCCCGCCATGAAGAGGGCCTCTTTGCCCTGCTGGCATTGCAGCTCCCGCTGCAGGGTGCGCAGCACGTCCAGCACGCTGCTGCCCTTGAGGCGGCTGTCTTCGTCAAGCTCCCGATCGGACGCCGGGAAGTCGAGGTGCAGCTCGTCCGCCACCCGGGTCTGGGTGATGACGGCGGGCAGGCGCTGCTCCAGCAGGCGCAGCAGGGCGGCGCCGTTGTCGCCGAGGGGGCGCACCTGCACGGCGCGGCCGCGGCACTCGATGCGCAGGCAGGCGTCCACCAGCAGCAGGCTCTGGGTGCCGGCCTTGGAGTCGATCTCCACCGATTCGAGCAGCAGGTTGTTGGGTCTGTCCTGGCAGAGTCGGGTATAGAGTGCCAGGGGGTCTGTCACATAGGGGGCATTGAGCCGGATGGTATCGAATTCGCCCAGGGGCAAACGGGTCTTGTTGCCTGTCATAATGCCTTCCCTTGCATGTGTTGTGTGTCACCGATGGTCATGGCGCTGTCTCTCTTGAAAATGGGTCGGGTTCGGGTCACGTCAGCGAGTTCGCCATCGCCATGTCAGTGTGCTTCTCTGAATTGTCGGTTTCATCACAGGTCCATTTGCCGGATAATAAAAAAGCCCGCTGGGGTCAGCGGGCTTTTTCTTTGGGTTCTTAACTTGCTGTCAGATTACAGGTACAGCAACGACCACACGCCCGCATGTCAGGGAGTGTGCCACCACCAGATGGTCAGGATGGAAGTCGCTTGCATGAGATTGAGTCCTGTAAAAAGATGTTTGCAATGAAGTGCCTACAGAAAACGATAAAGCCGCGGCCAAGTCAAGTCGCTTTTTTGCCGGCCTTTTCCAGGCAGGTCCCAAACAAGAGCGAAACACGCCGATGAGATTCGATCTGCATTGCCACACCACCGCCTCGGACGGGGTGCTGAGCCCCGCCGACCTGGTGCGCCGCGCCGCCGAAAAAGGGGTGGAGGTGTTAGCGGTCACTGACCACGATACCCTCGACGGGCTTGAGGAGGTGCGCCAGACCATCTCGGCCGACCAGTTGCCACTGCGCCTGGTGAGCGGGGTGGAGATCTCCACCGGGTGGGAGCATCACGAGATCCACATCGTGGCCCTCGGGGTGGACGAGAAAAATCCCCAGTTGCTCGCCTTTCTGGCAGGGCAGCGGGCTCGCCGGGAGGCGCGCGCCGAGGAGATCGGGCGTCGTCTGGAGAAGTGCCTCATCCCGGGCACCTATGAAGAGGCCAAGCAGCTCGCCGGTGACGCCGCCGTGACCCGGGCCCACTTTGCCCGGGTGCTGGTGGCGCGCGGGGTGGCCGACAATATGCAGAAGGTGTTCAAGAAGTACCTGAGCCGGGGCAACAAGGGCTATGTGCCCGCCGAGTGGCCCGGGATGGGGGAGGCCATCGAGGCCATCCACGCCGCAGGCGGGCTCGCCGTGCTGGCTCACCCGAGCCGCTACAATCTCACCGCCAAGTGGATCAAGCGACTGCTGGTGGCCTTCAAGGCCGTCGGGGGGGATGCCATGGAGGTTTCCCTGCCCCAGCAGAGCCCCCAGGAGCGGGCGAATCTCGGCCAGTGGGCCAGGGAGCACGATCTCTATATTTCGGTGGGGTCCGATTTTCACTTCCCCTCCAACTGGACCGAGCTTGGCCGCCACCTCTGGCTCCCCAAGGAGGGGATGCCGCTGTGGCTGGGTCACCCCGGTCATTTCGGGCTCACCCCCGAGGAGCATGCGGGCCTGCTGGCCAGCCGCTGACCCCCCGGGCCGGCATCTTTGATGCAGGCGAGTCTGCGTCAAACAGGTTAAGGTAGTGTCATGGGCCAAGGGGCCCTTGACCATGAAGCGGGCAACGAGCGTGCCCCCTATCGCGAGAAGAGCATATGAGTCAGCATTTTTACGTACATCCCGACAATCCCCAGGTTCGCCTCATCAGCCAGGCGGTGCAGATCCTGCAAAATGGCGGCGTCATCGTCTATCCCACCGACTCCGGCTATGCCCTGGGCTGCCAGATGGGCAACAAGGATGCCCTGGAGCGCATCTGCCGCATCCGTCGCATCGAGCCGAACCACGACTTCACCCTGGTGTGCCGGGATCTCTCGGAGATCTCCACCTATGCCAAGGTGGACAACACCGCCTTCCGGCTGGTCAAGAACAACACCCCCGGACCCTACACCTTCATCTTCAAGGCCACCAAGGAGGTGCCGCGTCGCCTCATGAACGAGAAGAAGAAGACCATCGGCATCCGGGTCCCGGCCAACAACATCGCGCTGGCCTTGCTCGAGGCCCTCGGTGAGCCGCTGCTCTCCACCACCCTGATCCTGCCGGGCTCCGAGATGGCGGAGTTCGACCCCGAGGAGATTGCCGACAAGCTCGGCAAGCAGCTGGATCTGGTGGTCAACGGCGGGTATCTGGGCGAGCAGCCCACCACTGTGGTGGACTTCTCCGACGACGAGCCCGTGCTGCGTCGCCGCGGTGCCGGGGATCCGACGCCGTTTGAGTGATCTTGCCGACCCCGTGCCCGCGCTGACAACCCCCGCGGGCACGACGGGGGAGGCTTCCCTTCCCCCGCCCATCGCCACCGTGCTGGGGCAGCCCTACCATGAGCTGCCCCAGGACTTGTTCATCCCCCCCGATGCGCTGGAGGTGTTTCTCGACACCTTCGAGGGGCCGCTGGATCTCTTGCTCTACCTCATCCGGCGCCAGCAGCTCGACATCCTCAACCTGCCCATCCTGCAGATCACCGCCCAGTACATGGAGTACGTGGATCTGATGCAGGGGCTCAACCTCGAGCTGGCGGCGGAATACCTGCTGATGGCGGCCTGGCTCGCGGAGATAAAGTCCCGCCTGCTGCTGCCCAAGGCCCCGGAGCTGGAAGACGAGGAGGAGGGAGAAGACCCTCGCGTCACCCTCATTCGTCGCCTGCAGGAGTACGAGCGCTACAAGCTGGGGGCGGAGCGGGTCAATGCCCTGCCGAGGGTGGAGCGGGAGATCTTCGTCGCCGCCGCCATGGCGCCGGATTTTGGTGCCTTGAAGCCATTGGCGCCCGATGTTTCTCTGGTTGAACTCGCCCTTTACATGCAAAGTGTGGTAAAACGCGCGACTCATTTTGAACATCACCAGATCCGCCGCGAGCAGATCCCGACCCGGGTACGGATGGCGGAGATCCTCGCCATGCTCTCCCTGGGCCAGACCCTGCGCCTGGAGCAGGTGCTGCGAGCCGAGGAGGGGCGCATGGGGGTGCTGGTGACCTTCCTGGCCCTGCTGGAGCTGTGCAAGGAACAATTGATCTGGATCTTGCAGGCGGAGCCTCTGGGGCCCATCCATTTTGCCCTGGCCAGTCAGGGGAAAGGGGAGGAGCATGAGCATCTACACTGAGCGAGGGGCGGCGCCAGGGGCGTGGACCCGGGAGGTCCACCGTGGCGCTGCCTGCTGAACGATTGAAGACCCTGATCGAGGCGGCGATCTTCGTGGCGGGGCGTCCCCTCACGGTGAGCGAAATCAAGGGCAGCGTGCTCTCGGACTACCCGGTCACCGGCCGCTATGTCCAGCTGCTGCTGGCAGAGCTCAGACAGGATTACAGCGAGCGGGGGGTCGAGCTCAAAGAGGTGGCCTCCGGCTGGCGTTTCCAGGCCCGCCAGGAGTATGCCGAGGAGCTGTCGCGCCTGTGGAGCGAGCGAGCTCCCCGTTATTCCCGCGCCGTGATGGAGACGCTGACGCTGATTGCCTATCGTCAGCCCATCACCCGGGCGGAGATAGAAGCCATCCGCGGGGTGGCGGTGTCGAGCCAGATCGTCAACACCCTCAAGGAGCGTGGTTGGGTGCGCAGCATCGGCCACAAGGAGGTGGCGGGTCGCCCCGAGCTGCTCGCCACCACCCGTGAATTTCTGGACTATTTCAACCTGCAGAGTCTGGAGCAGCTCCCCGAGCTGGATCCCGAGCTGCAGGCCCCCTTGTCGCTCATGCCGGGCGAGGGCGGTGACGGTCAGCCTCTGGCAGGCCGTGCTGAGCATGAACATGGTGGGGAGGCCAACGGGGCCTTCCCACAAGAGCCAAGGTTGTCCGCGATGTCGGCGGGCAGCGATCAACAATCAGGTAAACCCGATGAGTGAAAAACTGCAAAAAGTATTGGCCCGCGCGGGTCAAGGCTCCCGTCGTGAGATGGAGGCCCTGATCACCGCAGGTCGGGTCAGCGTGGATGGCAAGGTCGCCACGCTGGGGGATCGCGTCGAAGTGAACGCCGTGATCCGGGTGGATGGCCACCAGGTCAAGACCCGCGCCGCAGAGGAAGTGATCTGCCGCGTGCTGGCCTACCACAAGCCCGAAGGGGAGATGTGCACCCGCCACGATCCGGAAGGACGTCCCACCGTGTTTGATCGTCTGCCCAAGATGGATGGCGCCCGCTGGATTGCGGTCGGCCGCCTCGACGTCAACACCTCAGGTCTTTTGCTGTTCACCACCGACGGCGAGCTGGCGAACCGGCTGATGCACCCGAGCCACGAAGTGGAGCGGGAATACGCGGTGCGCGTCTTTGGCGAGATCACCGAAGCCATGCTGCAGCGCCTGCGCAAGGGCGTGCAGCTGGAAGACGGCATGGCCAAGTTCAACAAGATCAAGCCGGCCGGCGGTGAAGGGCTGAACCAGTGGTTCAACGTCACCCTGACCGAGGGCCGCAACCGGGAAGTGCGCCGCCTGTGGGAATCCCAGGAAGTGCAGGTGAGCCGCCTGATGCGTATCCGCTACGGCGACGTCAAGCTGGATCGCGGCATCCCCCGCGGTGGCTGGCAGGAGCTGAAACTCCCCGAGGTGAACTACCTGCGCGGCCTGGTCAACCTGCCCAACGAGACCGAGTCCAAGGTCGACCTGCAGCAGGATGGCAAGAGCACCCGCCACAAGCAGGCCGCCCAGATCCGTCGCGCCGTCAAGCGCCACAAGGAGATGCAGGGCAAGGAGCCGCGCGCCCGTGCCACCACCGCCCGTCGCAAGCCGACCTCCTCCACCCGCAATTCCGGCACCGGCAGCAAGTAAGCCGCCGCCACGGGTCGCTCGCCCCGGACACGCCACAAGCCCGCACCTCAAGGTGCGGGCTTTTTTGTTTTCTGCTCCTGCCGGGCTCCTTGAGACTGAATCGCACAGGGGAGAGAAAGGGCCAGACAAGCTCCTCCCCCTTTTGAAGGGGGAGGCTGGGAGGGGGTGAGTAGTTGTTATGCTGACAGGGGTCATAGTCGGAGGAATACTGTCATGAACGAGAAGCCAGTTCGTGTTTTCAACCGCGAGGCCACGCTGGATAAACGGCGTGAACAGCGAAACAATCCAACAGAGCCTGAACGGCGATTGTGGCAGACGCTTCGGGCTGGGCAACTCGGAGTCAAGTTTCGCCGTCAGCAAGGTATAGGCCCATACATTGCGGATTTTTACTGCCCCGGGCGGTTGTTGGTCATTGAGGTTGATGGCGACAGCCATTTCGACATGCGGGGTTTGCGTCATGACAAGCGACGGGATGCCTACATGGCGGCCCTGTCGCTGACGGTACTGAGATTTAGCAACAGGGAGGTGATGGAAAATCTACCCGGGGTGGTTGTCTCTATTCGGGCATGGCTTGATCGCGTCTGACCCCACCCCAGCCCTCCCCTTGCCAGGGGAGGGGGCCAGAGTGCCCTCTGTACGGGCTGGAAAGCGTCATACACTTCCCTTTTTTGAAGGGGAGGTGGTTGCAGACGGGGATGTGCATCAGGATGGTTGCCCTGTCGGGACGGGCTTGTTAGCCTTTCGCGCACAAAGACAGGAGAAACCAATGAGCAAGGTACTGGATGAGCTGCTGGCGTTGCTGGCGCTCGAAAAGATCGAGGAGGGCCTGTTTCGGGGCCAGAGCCAGGATCTCGGGTTGCGATCCGTGTTTGGCGGACAGGTGATGGGGCAGGCCTTGTCAGCCGCCAAGCAGACGGTGGCAAGCGACCGCCAGGTCCACAGTTTCCACTCCTACTTCCTGCGCCCCGGGGATGCCAACAAGCCCATCGTCTACGACGTGGAGAACATCCGCGACGGCCAGACCGTCTCCACCCGCCGGGTCAAGGCCATCCAGAATGGCAAGCCCATCTTCTACCTCAACGCCTCCTTCCAGGTGGAGGCCGAGGGCTTCGAGCACCAGGCGAAGATGCCGGCCGGCATCACGCCTCCCGAGCAGCTCAAGAGCGAGCTGGAGCTGGTGCGTCCCTACGAGCAGATGATCCCGGCGGCCCTGCGGGACAAGATCCTGTGCGAGAAGCCCATCGAAATTCGCCCCGTGACCCTGGTGGACCCTATTCGCCCGGATGTTCACGAGCCCCTTCGCTACACCTGGTTCAAGGCCAATGGCCCGGTGCCGGACGATCAGCGGGTCCACAACTACCTGCTGGCCTATGCCTCCGACTTCCACTTTCTGTTCGCCGCCCTGCAGCCCCACGGGGTCTCCTACTGGGAGCCGGACATGCAGGTGGCCACCATCGATCACTCCATGTGGTTCCACCGGGAGTTCCGGCTGGACGACTGGCTGCTCTACGTGGTGGACAGCCCGAGCGCCAGCGGCGGTCGGGGTCTGGTGCGCGGCCAGTTCTTCACCCGGGATGGGGTATTGGTTGCGAGCACCATGCAGGAAGGGGTGATCCGCCGCCGGGGCTGAGACGCCCCCTTGCACCAACGAAAAACGGGAGCCGATGGCTCCCGTTTTTTATTGCCTGCGCTATCAGGCTGCGTCCTGCTCGGTGCTGAGTGCTGGCTCGCCCCGGGCGAAGCGGTCGGCCCACAGGGCGATGACGCCGTCACCGGTGACGTTGCAGGCGGTGCCGAAGCTGTCCTGGGCCAGGTAGAGGGCGATCATCAGGGCGATGGAGGCCTCACCGAAGCCGAGCATGGAAGTGAGCAGGCCGAGCGCGGACATGACACCGCCACCCGGTGCGCCCGGCGCGGCAATCATGATGACGCCCAGCATCATGATGAAGGGCACCATGGTGCCGTAGCCCGGAATGGCCAGGTGTTCGGAGAGGAACATCACCGCCGTGGCGCAGGTCACCAGGGTGATGGTGGAGCCGCACAGGTGGATGGTGGCGCACAGGGGCACGGTGAAGTTGGCGATGCCGTCGCTCACGCCGTTGCGCTTGCTGGCTTGCAGGGCCACCGGAATGGTGGCGGCGCTGGACATGGTGCCAAGGGCGGTGAAGTAGGCGGGCAGCATGTTCTTGATGAGCATGACGGGGGAGCGCCCCTGGGCGAGGCCGGTGCCGACGAACAGGACGCAGAGCCAGAACCAGTGCATGACGATGGCCATCACCAGCACCACTCCGAAGGTCTTGAGGGTGGCGAAGACGGTGCCTTCCACCGTCATCTCGACGAAGACGCCGGCGATGTAGAAGGGGAGCAGGGGAATGATCACGCGTGCCAGCAGGCGGTCGATGATGTCACGGCCCTGATCGGCGACCCGGCGCAGGTCGGTGGCCTGGGTGGCGCTGATGCCGATGCCGAACACGAAGGCGGCGGCCAGGGCCGACATCACCCCGAACAGGGGCGGGATCTCGAGATTGATGTAGGAAGCGAGCTTGGTGGCTGCCTCGGCGGTGGGTTCGGCGGCCGTGGTCAGGTGCGGGATCAGGTGGCTCGCCACGGTGAAGGCGAACAGGCCCGCCAGTATGGTGGAGCAGTAGGAGAGCCCCACCGTCTTGCCCAGCAGCTTGCCGGAGTTCTTCGGCAGGCTGGCGATGCCGCTCATGATGAAGAAGAGGATGATGAGCGGGATGGTGAAGGTGATGAGCTGGCCTATCACCGTCTTGGCGGTGAACAGCACGCGGGCGACCCATTCGGGGGCATAGAGACCGAGCAGCAGGCCGGCGAGGATACCGGCAACCAGATTGAGAACGAGTTTCATGGGGGAATCCAGGTGTTGGTGTCTGATTTGTTATTTAATTTTGATTTTAATGCCGCTTTTTAACACAAACACCGCATCTTGTCTGCTTTATGGTGGTTAACTCAGGGTTAAATATTGTTAACGGGCTGAATGCCGTGAGGTGTCACTGCCCCCGGGGGCTTTCGCGGATCAGCGCCGCACCAGCAAGGCGTGCAGCCAGGGGCCGTTCACCTCATCTTCCCCCACCCAGCCATGGTGCAGGGTGAAGGGGAGGGGAGCGATCAGGCGTCGCAGCCCCGCCTCGTCGAGCCGGGTGTGCAGGGGATATTCCCCCGACCGTGGCAGCGGTTCGAACTTTCCGTGGGGGAAGGAGGCGTAGAGGGGGTCCCCGGCCTTGAGCAGGGTGGCCAGATGACCGAGCGCCGGGGCTATCTCGTGCTCGGGCAGACAGGGGAGGGAGCCGCTGGCCCAGATGCCGTCATAGGGAACGACGCTTTGCATCTGCTCGAAGCGGCAGACCCGCACCGGCTGGCCGCACAGGCGCGAGGCGGCGGCGGCCTGCGCCCGGCTCGCATCGAAGGCGGTCACGGTGAGGCCCTGCTGGCGAAAGAGGCGCAGATCCTCTCCTGCCCCGCAACCGGCCTCCAGCAGATGACGGCCGCTGCCCAGCAGGGCCAGGAAGGGGGCATGGGCGCCTGCCACGAGGGCGGGGCGAGGGGCGGCGTCGCGCGCCGGCGCGGGGGCGTGTGGCAAGGGTGTCGGGCTCATCGTGATGGGGGGCGTTACTCTAGCAGGTTTGCCCCCGGCTGTTGAGCATTGGCGGGGGCGGCGCGTCTTGCAGACTCAGGGGTGGCGGCGAAGGGTGGGGCTCGCGATGAGGGTGAACAGGGTATCGAGGAGAAAGTCCGACTCCTCCATCAGATCGATGCGATCCGGGAAGTGCAGCCAGTTGATGATGTAGCCGTCCAGGGTGCAGTGGAGCAGGGTGGCGGCGCGGCGCAGATCCAGCCCCTCGGGCAGTTGGCCGCGGTGCACGGCATTGGCCAGGGTGATCTCCAGATCCCGGAAGAAATTCATGGATTGCAGGTGCATGTGCTCGCGCATGACGGCGGCCTCTCCCTCCATGGATTCCAGATTGAACATGATGGTGAACATCTGCTGGTGGGCGGGCTCGGTGCTGATCTTGAGCATCACCTCCTTGAGAAAGCTGCGCAGCTTGCCCAGGGGATCCGGCTCCGCCTCGTCGACGCAGGCATCGAGCTGATGGGAGAGGGGGGCACACAGCTCCTCCCACAGGGTGACGAACAGCTCTTCTTTATTCTTGAAGTGCCAGTAGATGGCGCCCCGGGTGAGGTCCGTCGCCTTGGCGATATCGGTCAGGCTGGTGCGTGCCAGCCCCTGTTGGCAGAAGAGATCCAGGGCCGTGCTCATGATGTTGCAGCGGGTTTGCTGCGCCTCTTCTTTGGTGCGTCTGGCCATTGACTCCGGTCCTGTTTAAAAGTGAAAAAAGTTTCTTACATACATACATACATTCATGAATGTATGTATATTGCCTCATCTTCGCCGTTTTACCAACAGGGGCCTTATAAACCCTGTGGTTTTGTCACTTCTTTTTGATTGAAACTGAGGTTCAGAGACTTGATGCATAAACATATTCTCGCACGTTCGGTCGGCCTTGCCTTGCTGGCAAGCGGCCTGCTGGCTGGCTGTGGTGACAAGGACGGGGCCCAGCAGGCCATGGGGGAGATGCCTCCCGCCGCCGTGGACGTGGTCACCCTCCATACGGCCCCCCTGCAACTGTTGTCCGAGCTCACCGGCCGCACCGCCCCCCTGCGGGTGGCCGAGGTGCGTCCCCAGGTGAACGGCATCATCCTCAAGCGCCTGTTCACCGAGGGGAGCGACGTCAAGGCCGGTCAGCTGCTCTATCAGATTGATCCCGCCGTCTATCAGGCCCAAGTGGCTTCCGCCAAGGCCAACCTCGCCAAGGCCGAGGCCAACGAGCGCAGCGCCCGTCTCAAGGCCCAGCGCTACGCCGAGCTGGTGAAGGTGAAAGCCATCAGCAGCCAGGAGTATGACGACGCCGACGCGGCCTGGAAACAGCAGCTGGCCGAGATCGGGGCCGCCAAGGCCGCATTGCAGACCGCCAACATCAACCTGGCCTACACCCGCATCACGGCCCCCATCAGCGGCCGCATCGGCAAATCGGCGGTGACCGAGGGTGCCCTGGTCACCGCCCAGCAGGCGGACAGCCTCACCTCCATCTCCCAGCTCGACCCCATGTACGTGGACGTGCGCCAGTCCACCGCCGACCTGCTGCGCCTCAAGCGCCTGGTGGCCGAGGGCAAGCTGACCCAGGGGGAGAAGGACGGGGCCGGTGTCAGCTTCCAGCTGGAAGATGGCAGCCAGTATGGCGAGAAAGGGGCCCTCCAGTTCTCCGACGTGACCGTGGACGAGGCGACCGGCATGGTGACCCTGCGGGTGATCGTGCCCAACCCGGATCAACTGCTGCTGCCCGGCATGTTCATGCGCGCCACCCTGCAGGAGGGCGAGCGCCCGCAAGGCCTGCTGGTGCCCCAGACTGCCGTGACCCGTACCCCCAAGGGCGGTGCCACCGTCATGGTGGTGACGGCGGACAACAAGGTGGAACTGCGTGAAGTGCAGGTCGGCCGCATGTCCGGCGACAGCTGGGTGGTGGAGTCCGGTCTCAAGGCTGGCGAGAAGGTGATCGTCGCCGGTCTGCAGAAAGTCAAACCCGGGGTCGTGGTGGCGCCCACTGAACGTGCCGGCAACAGCGCACAACAGACCCCGGCAACCAAGCAGTAGGATGGAGTAGTCGCCTCATGGCACGTTTTTTCATAGATAGACCCATTTTCGCCTGGGTGATCGCCCTGGTGATCATGCTGGCCGGGGCCATGGCCATCATCGGCCTGCCGGTGGCCCAGTACCCGACCATCGCCCCGCCGGCGGTTGGCATCTCCGCCAGCTACCCGGGGGCCTCCGCCAAGACGGTGGAAGACTCGGTGACCCAGATCATCGAGCAGAACATGACCGGGCTGGATCACCTGCTCTACATGTCGGCGCAATCCGACTCGTCAGGGAACGTCAGCGTGACCCTCACCTTCAAGCCGGGCACGGATCCCGACATCGCCCAGGTGCAGGTGCAAAACAAGCTGCAACAGGCCATGTCGCTCCTGCCCCAAGAGGTGCAGCAACAGGGCGTGCGGGTCCAGAAGACCTCCAGCAGCTTCCTGATGGTGGCCGCCTTCATCTCCACCGATGGCGCCATGACCAACGATGACCTGGCGGACTATGTGGTAGCCAACATCAAGGAGCCCCTGAGCCGTCTGGACGGGGTCGGTGACATCACCTTGTTCGGCAGCCAGTACTCCATGCGTGTCTGGCTCGATCCCCACAAGCTCAACCGGGTGCAGATGACCCCGGCCGACATTCAGGCCGCCATCAAGGCCCAGAACGCCCAGGTTGCCTTTGGCAAGCTGGGGGGGACCCCTGCGGTGAGCGATCAGCAATTTACCGCCACCATCATGGGCCAGACCCGGCTCTCCACCGTGGAGGAGTTCAACAACATCCTGCTGCGGGTGAACCAGGACGGCTCCAAGGTCCAGCTCAAGGACGTGGCCCGGGTCGAGCTTGCCGGTGAAAACTACGACGCGACCGCGCTCTACAACGGCCAGGCCACCGCCGCCGTCGCCATCAAGCTGGCGACCGGTGCCAACGCCCTGGACACCGCCGAGCACGTGCGGACCAAGCTGGGTGAACTCTCCGAGTACTTCCCGGCCAACATGGAGATCGTCTATCCCTACGACACCACGCCGTTCGTGAAGATCTCCATCGAGGAGGTGGTGCAGACCCTGATCGAGGCGATCTTCCTGGTGTTCTGCGTCATGTATCTGTTCTTGCAGAACTTCCGGGCAACCCTGATTCCGACCATCGCGGTGCCCGTGGTCCTGCTCGGCACCTTCGGGGTGATGGCGGCCTTCGGCTTCTCCATCAACACCCTGACCATGTTCGGTCTGGTGCTCGCCATCGGCCTCTTGGTGGATGACGCCATCGTGGTGGTGGAGAACGTGGAGCGTCTGATGAGCGAGGAGGATCTCTCCCCCCTCGAGGCGACCCGCAAGTCCATGACCCAGATCACCGGCGCCCTGGTGGGCATCGCCCTGGTGCTGTCGGCGGTGTTCGTGCCCATGGCCTTCTTCGGTGGCTCTACCGGTGCCATCTATCGCCAGTTCTCCCTCACCATCGTCTCGGCCATGGTGCTCTCGGTGCTGGTGGCCCTGATCCTGACCCCGGCCCTGTGCGCCACCCTGCTCAAACCCATGAAGCACGGTGAATTCGGCGCCCAGCGCGGCTTCTTCGGCTGGTTCAACCGCTTCTTCGACACCA
Source organism: Aeromonas sp. PS2Canimalfood6 (assembly GCF_048276795.1). Classification (NCBI taxonomy): domain Bacteria; kingdom Pseudomonadati; phylum Pseudomonadota; class Gammaproteobacteria; order Aeromonadales; family Aeromonadaceae; genus Aeromonas; species Aeromonas sp. PS2Canimalfood6. Next base: position 17,334 of record NZ_JBLUXC010000044.1, on the reverse strand, counting down.
ACGCCAACCGTTACCAGAACGGCGTGCGCAAGGTGATCAAGCAGGGCACCCGCTACGGCATCATCTATCTGGCCATGCTGGCGGTGCTGGCGGTGCTCTTCATGCGCATGCCCACCTCCTTCCTGCCGGAAGAGGATCAGGGGGTCATCATGTCCATGGTGCAGCTCCCGGTGGGGGCGACCAAGGAGCGGACCGAGGTGGTGCTCGGGGAGATGCGCGACTACTTCCTCGAGAACGAGAAGGAGAACGTGGACTCCGTGCTGACGGTGGCGGGCTTCAGCTTCGCCGGTAGCGGTCAGAACAGCGGCATGGCCTTCATCAAGCTCAAGGACTGGAGTGAGCGCAAGGGAGAAGAGCGCAGCGCCAATGCCATCATCGGCCGCGCCATGGGGTTCCTGTTCAGCATCAAGGAAGCCCAGGTCTTCGCCTTCAACCTGCCCCCCATTCCGGAACTCGGCACGGCCACCGGCTTCGACTTCTTCCTGCAGGACCGCGGCGGTCTGGGTCACGAGAAGCTGATGCAGGCGCGCAACCAGTTGCTCGGCATGGCGGCGCAGGATCCCAACCTGGTGCGGGTACGCCCGAACGGAATGGAAGACACGCCCCAGCTCGACATCAAGATCGATTACGAGAAGGCGCTGGCCCAGGGGCTCTCCATCACCGACATCAACAACACCCTGTCGGCGGCCTGGGGCTCCTCCTATGTGAACGACTTCGTCGACAGAGGCCGGGTCAAGAAGGTCTATCTGCAGGCGGATGCCCCTTTCCGGATGAACCCGGAAGATCTGAAGCTGTGGTACGTGCGCAACAGCGCGGGCCAGATGGTGCCCTTCTCCGCCTTTGCCAGCACGGAGTGGAGCTTCGGCTCGCCCCGTCTTGAGCGCTACAACGGTGTCTCCGCCATGGAGATCGTCGGTGAGGCGGCCCCTGGCAAGAGTACGGGTGATGCCATGGCGGCCATCGAGGAGATGGTGAAACAGTTGCCGGAAGGGATCGGCATCGAGTGGACCGGCCTCTCCTTCCAGGAACGTCAGGCAGGCTCCCAGGCGCCGGCCCTGTACGCCATCTCGCTCCTGGTGGTCTTCCTCTGTCTGGCGGCCCTCTACGAGAGCTGGAGCATTCCGTTCTCGGTCATGCTGGTGGTGCCGCTCGGGGTGCTGGGGGCCATTTTGGCCGCGACCCTGCGCGGGCTTGAGAATGACGTCTACTTCCAGGTGGGCCTGCTCACCACGATCGGGCTGTCGGCCAAGAACGCCATCCTCATCGTCGAGTTCGCCAAGGAGCTGCACGACAAGGGGATGAGGCTCGGGGATGCGGTGGTGGAGGCCTCGCGTCAGCGCCTGCGCCCCATCCTGATGACCTCGCTCGCCTTCATCCTGGGGGTACTGCCCCTGGTGATCAGCACCGGGGCGGGCGCCAGCAGCCGAAACGCCATCGGGACCGGCGTGATGGGGGGGATGATCAGTGCCACCGTGCTCGCCATCTTCTTCGTGCCGCTGTTCTTTGTGCTGGTGATGCGCTATTTCACCGAACGCAAGCATGCCGGGGAAGAGAGTGTCCACACCAAGGAGATCAACCATGACTAAGACCCTGATCGCCCTGGGCGTGACCCTGATGATGGGGGGCTGCTCCATGGCCCCCGACTACCAGCGCCCCGAGCTGCCCCAAGGCGCCTCCTGGCAAGCTGACCTGGCCGCCAAGGGGGAACTTGCCCCCTGGCGCCAGCAGTTCCAGGACCCGGCCCTGCAGACGCTGATCGGCACCGCCCTTGAGAGCAACCGGGATCTGCGCCTGGCAGCCCTCAACGTCGAGGCCTACGAGGCGAAATACCGTATCCAGCGGGCGGCCCAGTTGCCGACCCTGGCCGCCAGTGGCAGCGGCACCCGCCAGCAGGGATCCGACGATCTCAGTAGTACGGGGCAGGGCACCATCAGCAGCCAGTACGGCGCCAACATCGGCATCACCGCCTATGAGCTGGATCTGTTTGGCCGGATCCAGAGCCTGAAAGATCAGGCCCTTGAGACCTATCTGGCGCAAATCGAGACCCAGCGCAGCACCCAGATTGCGCTGGTGGCCTCGGTGGCCAATGCCTACTTCACCCTGCTGGCGGATCAGGAGTTGCTGGCCCTGAGCCAGGCGACCCTCGCCACCGAGCAGGAGAGCTATGCCCTGACCGAGCACAAATACCGCCTGGGCGCCGCCTCCGAGATGGAGCTGGCCCAGGGGCGCACGGCACTGGAAAACGCCAAGGTCAGCCAGGCGCAATACCAGCGTCTGGTGAAGCAGGACAGAAACGGTCTGGCCCTGCTGCTTGGCACCGATATCCCGGTGCTGGCGGCACAACCGGCCACCCTGGCCGAGGTGAAACTGGCGCCGATCCCGGTGGGGGCTCCCTCCAGCCTGTTGCAGCAACGCCCGGACATCCTGGCGGCGGAGCACAACCTGAAGGCGGCCAACGCCAACATAGGGGCGGCCCGCGCCGCCTTCTTCCCGACCATCTCGCTCACCGCGACGGCGGGCACCGCCAGTAACCAGCTGAGTGGTCTGTTTGACGGCGGCACCGGCACCTGGACCTTCATGCCCCAGATCAATCTGCCCATCTTCGATGGCGGCAAGCGCGTTGCGGATCTGGACGTGGCCGAGGTGGGGACCTGGCAGGCGGTGGCGAGCTATGAGAAGAGCATCCAGACCGCCTTCAAGGAGGTCGCGGACACCCTAGGTGCCCAGGCTGACTACGCGCAGCAGCTGCAGGCGCAGCAGGCGCTGGTGGATGCCAATCAGACCTACTTCAGGCTGGCGGAGGTGCGTTACGAGCAAGGGGTGGACAGCTACCTGACCCGCCTCGATGCCCAGCGCTCCCTGTTCAGCGCCAAGCAGGGGCTCATCAGCACCCGGCTCGCCCAGCTGAGTAACCAGGTCGCCCTCTACAAGGCCGTCGGTGGCGGCTGGCAGGCGCCGAAGGACGCAGAGCCGGCATCAGACAAACAGGGTTGACCCCTCGGGGTTGACGTAAAAAGCATCAGGGGCGAACCACTAGGTTCGCCCCGTTTTTTTATCTGTCATGTCGAGAGGCCAAATCGAGGCAGGTGACAACGGCGCTCCCTGCCCGGAGCAGGGAGCGGGCAGGAGGAGCCCCACGCTCATGGGCGCCGCCCTCGGCAACCATCATGACCTGCCTGGAGGTGACCACCTCATCGCCGTCATCCGTTGCACCGGACCCAGGAGATGCCATTTATCGCATAAGCTGAGCAGTAATTATTCTTTCAAAGAATAAATGGTCGGCTCTTATAGTCAGTCACTCGCCCCTCATTCCAAGGATGTGAAATGAAACGACTCGTGCCCGCCACCCTGCTTGTTGCAGGACTGGCTCTCGCCCCGCTGGCCCAGGCGACCACCCTGCTCAACGCCTCCTATGACGTGATGCGCGATTTTTACAAGGAGTACAACGGAGCCTTCCTGAAGCACTGGCAGGCCGAAGGTGGGGAGCCACTACAGATCAACATGTCCCACGGCGGATCGAGCAAGCAGGCGCGCGCCGTCATCGACGGCCTGCCCGCCGATGTCATCACCATGAACATGGCCACCGACATCAACGCCCTCGCCGAGCATGGGGGCCTGGTGCCCAAGGGGTGGGCGGATCGCCTGCCGGATCACAGCGCCCCCTTCACCTCGGCCACCGTGTTCATCGTGCGAAAGGGCAACCCCAAGGGGTTGAAGGATTGGCCTGATCTGCTCAAGGAGGGGGTACAGGTCATCGTGCCCAACCCCAAGACCTCGGGGAACGGCCGCTACACCTATCTGTCTGCCTGGGGGTATGTGCTGGAGCAGGGGGGCGATGAAGAGGCGGCCAGGGCATTTGTCGGCAAGCTGTTCAAGCAGGTTCCCGTGCTCGACACCGGCGGCCGCGCTGCCACCACCACCTTCATCCAGAACCGCATAGGGGACGTGCTGGTCACGTTCGAAAACGAAGCCGAGATGATTGCCCGGGAGTTCGGTCGTGGCAGCTTCGAGGTGGTCTATCCGAGCGTCACCGCCGTGGCCGAACTGCCGGTGTCAGTGGTGGACAAGGTGGTCGACAAGCAGGGTACCCGCAAGGAGGCCGAAGCCTATCTTGCCTATCTCTGGTCTGACGAAGGCCAGCGCATTGCTGCCAGCAACTATCTACGCCCGCGCAACCCGGCGATCCTCGCCGAGTTTGCAGACCGTTTCCCGAACGCCACCTTCCTCGATGTGGTGAAGACCTTCGGCGCGTGGCCTGTGATCCAGCGCACTCACTTCAGGGAGGGCGGGGTGTTCGACCAGATCTATGCCCAGCGCTGAGGCGCCCCGGGATAACGATGCTCACCCAGGTGCAGCCGGGGCGTGGCTGCCTGGCTGCCCTCTCTGATGGTGGGGCCAGGTTGGTGCGTCAGGCTCTGAAAGATGAACAGGGCCGTCGCGGATGGCGGTGTCCTGGAGGGGGAGGGGGTTCTGGCGCAGTCACACCGGCGTCTTGGCCAGAGACCCGGGACAAAAAGCACGAAGGGTTGGCCTCGCACTGAGGCCAACCCTTCGTCTGTCTGGTGCCGGTAATAGGAGTCGAACCTACGACCTTCGCATTACGAATGCGCTGCTCTACCAACTGAGCTATACCGGCGGCTTGATGTTCAGAGTCGTGAAAAAAGCCGGACAAGTCAATTGAGCCAATTCGATTTTATGAGTTGGCTCATGATGTTAAGGCATATCAGAGGTCAACGAACTCCGGGATGTGAGCACGGCCGCGGCTCTCGAGAAAATCGAGCAGGGCGCGGGGGGAGCGTGCCAGGATCCGCTCATGTGGGAAGTTGGCTTCGGTGACCAGCCGATGGCAGTGATCAAAGTCGCCGAGGCTGAATGCCACGTGGGAGTCGGAGCCGAAAGTGAGGTAGGCACCCAGATCGCGCGCCGCCTCGACGATGGCGCGGCAGTTGCTTTCACTGCCTGCACGGGAGTGACTGAACGAGGAGTTGTTGACCTCCAGCGCCACTCGATACTCTGCCGCTGCCTTGACCACCGCCTGGATATCGATGGGGAAGGCGGGGTTGCCGGGGTGGCTTATCATGTCGACCCGACCACTTCGAATGGCGTTGATCATGGCCTGGGTGTGGGTCGCCTGATCGCAGGGGGGGAACACCGGTTCGTGAAAGCCCGCCATGATCATGTCGAGCCGCGATTCGTAGCGCTCGGGGAAGTCTATTTCACCGTCGATGTTCTTGATGTTGGCTTCTATGCCGCGCAGGATGCCGACCCCGTCCACGACTCTGGGCAACACGTGCAGATTGACGAAATGCCAGTAATGCGGGGCATCTGCCATGTCCGGGCCATGGTCCGTGGTGGCAAACAGCTTGATCCCCTTGGCTTTGGCGATGGGCAGGTAATCGTGAATGGTGCTGTAGGCGTGGGTGCTGGCGACGGTGTGCGTGTGGGTATCGACCGTATACTTCATCTTCTCTCCCCTCTGGCATGAGGCGACAGCATAGCAAGATTGGCGAAGCCGGGCCATGTGGCTGGTTGCCATACTTTGTCACAATTTTGGTCTGTGCTGACAAAGTCTGATGACGTTTCACTGCGAGGATGGCGACATCGATGCAAGCCTGAACACCCATCGATGGGTCGACACTGGATGGTCAGACCCGTTTTCCCCACCGTCGCCCCTGCGACGGTTTTTTTTGGTTCTCTGTCGGCGCATCGGGTGACGGCAGGGCAAAAAAATGCCCAACTAGCATGGCGCAGGTTGGGCGAGACTTAATGTTTAATTGCAGTGGCATAGATATAGAGTGCCGTCTCGCCGCGAAGTTCCCGCCATCTTCCCTCTTTTTTGATTAAAAACATTTAGCCAACACTTGTTCACATTCTCTTGACATGAGTGGGCGTGAAACGTACTTTTTAAACATTCGTTTAAGTGAGGTGTCCAGTGAGTAAAATCGATACCAAGAACCGTATTCTCGACGCCGCCGAGGTGCTGTTTGCCGAGCGGGGGTTCGCCGATACCTCGTTGCGTCTGATCACCAGCGAGGCCGATGTGAACCTGGCTTCGGTCAATTATCACTTCGGCTCCAAGAAGGAGCTTATCCAGGCGGTGCTCGACCGTTATCTGAGCCTCTTCATGCCGGCACTGGACGGGCGGTTGCAGACGTTGATGGCGCAGGATCAGCTGACCCTGTTGCAGGTGTTCGAGAGCTTTGTCGAACCCCTGATGAAACTGTCGGCCGTCAGGGCGAATGGTCCGGCGCTCTTCATGCAGTTGCTGGGGCGCGGCTATATCGACAGTCAGGGTCACCTGCGCCGCTTTATTACCACCCATTATGGGGCGACCCTGCACGGGATCACCCAGGCCATCTCCAAGGCCAATCCGGATTTGTCGCCAGCGGATCTCTTCTGGCGCCTGCACTTCACCCTGGGCACAGTCGTCTTCACCATGGCCTCTGCGGATGCCCTGCGTGACATCGCCCAGGCCGATTTTGGCCAGCAGCTCGATGTGGAAGGGCTGGTGCGCAACGTCATTCCTTATCTGGCGTCCGGTGTCGGGGCGCCCGTGGAGTCGACCAGGCTCTCCCTGGCCGTGTAACACCTAACAATAATCAACGGAAACAGTGAAATAGAAGGAACTTCGGTATGATCACATTGCTTGTCCTGCTGGTGCTGGCGATAGCCGTGGTGCTCGGTGTCCCCGCCATCCGTAAAAAGGTGGTGACCCGCCCCGTGTTCGGCATCTTCAAGAAGATACTGCCGCCCCTGTCGGCCACCGAGCGGGAGGCCATGGAGGCCGGCTCCGTCTGGTGGGACGGGGAGCTGTTTCGCGGTAACCCGGACTGGAAGAAACTGCACGGCTACGGCAAGGCCGAGCTGAGTGCAGAAGAGCAGGCCTTTATCGACAACCAGGTCGAAACCCTGCTCGCCATGGTGGACGACTTCAAGATCGTCAACGAGACCAAGGACCTGCCGGAGCCGGTGTGGGACTATCTGAAGAAAGAAGGCTTCTTCTCCCTGATCATCCCGAAATCCTACGGCGGCCGCGAGTTCTCGGCGATTGCCAACTCCACCATCGTCACCCGTATCGCCACCAAGAGCCTGAGCGTCGCGGTCACCGTCATGGTGCCCAACTCTCTCGGCCCGGGCGAGCTGCTGATGCATTACGGCACCCAGGCCCAGAAAGATTTCTGGCTGCCGGGGCTGGCCAACGGCAAGGAGGTGCCCTGCTTCGCCCTGACCGGGCCGGAAGCGGGCTCCGATGCGGGCGCCATCCCGGACAAGGGGATCGTCTGCAAGGGGATGCACAAGGGTGAAGAGGTGCTGGGCATTCGCCTGAACTGGAACAAGCGCTACATCACCCTGGCGCCGCGTGCCACCGTGCTGGGGCTGGCGTTCAAGCTCTATGACCCGGAAAAACTGCTGGGTGACAAGGAAGAGATCGGCATCACCTGTGCGCTGATCCCGACCAGTCACCCTGGCGTGCGCGTCGGCGATCGCCACTACCCCATGGGGCTGGCGTTCCTGAACGGCCCGACCTTCGGCAAGGATGTGTTCATTCCGCTCGACTGGATCATCGGTGGCCCGGATTACGCCGGCCGTGGCTGGCGCATGCTGGTGGAGTGCCTCTCCGCCGGTCGCGGCATCTCGCTGCCTGCCCTTGGCACCGCCTGTGGTCACATGGCGAGCCGCACCGTGGGCGCCTACTCCTACGTGCGCAAGCAGTTCGGCATGTCCATCGGCAAGTTTGAAGGGGTACAGGAAGCGCTGGCCCGCATTGGCGGCCTCACCTATCAGCTCGAAGGCGCTCGTCGCATGACCGCAGGTTCCCTGGATTTGGGTCAGGCACCGGCCATCGTCACCGCGATTTCCAAGTACCACATGACCGAGATGGCCCGCCAGGTGATGGATGACTCCATGGACATCCACGCCGGTCGCGCCATCCAGCTGGGCCCGAAAAACTACACCGGCTACGCCTACATGGGCATTCCGGTGGCCATCACGGTGGAAGGGGCCAACATCCTGACCCGCAACCTGATGATCTTCGGGCAAGGGGCCACCCGCTGCCATCCGTATGTGTTTGCCGAGCTGGAAGCGGCGGCCGACACCGATGTGGAGCGCGGTCTCGAGAAGTTTGACGCTCTGCTGATGAAGCACATCGCCTTCGGTACCGGCAACTTCTTCGGTGCCCTGTTCCAGGGGCTGACCCTGGGTCAGTTCAACAGTGCCCCGGTGGCCGGCGAAACCGCCCGCTACTACAAGCAGCTCTCTCGCATGAGCAAGGGGCTGGCCCTGTGCGCCGACGTCTCCATGCTGATGCTGGGTGGCGATCTCAAGCGCAAGGAGATGATCTCCGCCCGTCTGGGTGACGTGCTGAGCCACCTCTACCTGGCCTCCGCCACCCTCAAGCATTACGAGGATCAGGGCCGCATGGTCTCTGACCTGCCGTTCGTGCAGTACGCGGTGGAGCGCAACCTCTACCTGATTGGCAAGGCGTTCGAGGGCTTCTTCCAGAACTTCCCGAACAAGGTGGTGGGGGCCGTACTCAAGCGGGTGGTGTTCCCGTTCGGCGTCGGTTACAAAATGCCGGCGGACGATCGCTGCCATGCCATCTGTCTGGCCATGATGACGCCGGGCGAGTTCCGGGATCGTCTGACCGCGCTCTGTTATGTGGGCAAGGACGAGGCGGATCCGGTGGGGCTGATGGAGCGTGCCTTCCAGGCCATGGTCTCGGTGCAGCCCATCGAGAAGAAGCTGGTGCAGGCCCAGAAAGAGGGCAGACTGCCCCGCAAGCTGGCGCTGCCTGAGCTGGTGGCTGCGGCCCTGTCCCAGTCCATCCTCGGCAAGGAGGAGGCGGACAAGCTGCTGGCCGCCGATGCCCTGCGCTACGAGGCTATCCAGGTGGACAACTTCGCTCCTGGCGAGCTGGAAGGATTGTCTCAACCGAACCCGGTCGAGCATGCAGCCTGACCCCGAGCGTAAACCGACAACCGGCCCTAGTGGCCGGTTTTTTGTTGTTTAACCAGGCATTTACAAGGTCGATTAATTCCAGTTTAATGCAATGGCCCCCACCCTTGGGGCAGGAAGCAAGGCCATCGGAATGGCCGATAACAACAACTCAGGAAGAGTGAATGAACCTCGCCAAAACGGCGATCGAACGCCCCATCTGGGTGGCGGTCTCGGTCGTGCTGATTTTTTTGCTGGGCCTGCTCAGCATCCGGGGACTGCCCGTCCAGCTGTTTCCCGACATAGACCGTCCTCACCTCAACATCACGGTGGACTGGCGTTCGGCCTCGCCCCAGGAGATGGAGTCGGAGATAACCGATCCCATCGAGCAGGAGATGCAGGGGGTACAGGGGCTCAAGAGCCTCAGCAGCAACAGCTACCCCGGCTTCACCGAAATCGACATGGAGTTTGCCCTCGGCACCGACATGCAGCGGGCCCAGCTTGACGTCATCTCCCGCCTGAACCGGGTCTCGGGGCTGCCGGACAACATCGGCGGTCCTTACGTCAACAACTACAGCAGCAACGACACCCTGACTTTCTTCTTCATCCAGCAACTGCCCGGCGCCAAGGGGGAGATAGACGATCACCAGGCGCTGATCGAGGCGAGGGTCAAGCCCGAGCTGGAGCGGATCCCCGGGGTGTCCACGGTCGACATCGAGGGGATCAACGAGCGCCAGATCCAGATCCGTTTCGACCCTTACCGCGCCGCCGAGCTGGGGGTGGAGATCCCGGTGCTTGCCAGCCGGGCAACGACGGGCTGGGATGTGTCGGCCGGCACCCTCGACATCGGACGCTGGGAGTACAAGCTGCGCTTTGCCGGTCGCTATGACGTGGCGGCCCTGGGGGACAAGGTGGTGGACTGGCGTGACGGCCTGCCCATCTATCTGCGGGACGTTGCCGAGATCAGAGTGGCCCGGGAGGAGAACCCGGTGCTGCGCATCCAGAACGGCAACACCGCCATCGCGGCGCAAATCTTCAAGGAGAGCGGCGCCAATGCCCTGGCGGCGCTCGAGGGGATCAAGGCCAAGGTCGGGGAGCTCAACCGGGAGGTGCTGGAGCCGGTCGGCCTGCACATGGAGCAGTCGTTTGACGCTTCTCTCTACATCAACCGGGCGGTGAGCATGGTGACCGCCAACCTGGGGCTCGGGGTGCTGCTCTCCTGCGCCATCCTCTGGGTCTTTCTACGCCAGCTCAAGGCGACCCTGATGATCGCGATCGCCATCCCCATCAGCATCATGCTCACCTTCTGTCTGCTCAAGGTGATGGGGCGGACCCTCAATATCATCTCCCTGGCGGGCATTGCGTTTGCGGTCGGCATGGTGCTCGACGCCGCCATCGTGGTGCTGGAGAGCATCTACCGGCGCCATGAGCGGGGTGACATCAGCAAGGGAGAGGCGGCGCTGGAGGGCACCCGCCGGGTGTGGACCGCTCTGGTGGCGTCCACTCTGACCACGGTCGCCATCTTCCTGCCGGTGCTCCTGCTCAACGACGTGGAAGGGCAGTTGTTTGCCGATCTTGCGCTCACCATCGCCTGCGCGGTGACCGTCTCCATGGTGGTGGCGGTCACGGTGTTGCCTGCGGTGGCGGCGCGCTGGATGGGGCACGAGCGGCTGATTGATCCCTTTGAGCGCCTGTGGTGCCGCGTCACCCGCCATGTGATCCGCTGGACGGCCACCGCCCCCAGGCGCTGGGCCATCATCGTCCTGATGATGACGGGGCCTGTGCTGGTGAGCTGGTTGATGTTGCCCAAGATGAACTACCTGCCGGATGTGAAGCGGGACGCCATCGACGTCTGGATGAGTTTCACCCCCGGGGTCAATCTCAAGGCCCAGCGGGAGGAGGTGATCGATACCCTGATTGCCCGCCTCGACCCCTATATGAAAGGGGAGAAGGGGCCTGTCCTCAAGAACTACTACATCCTGCGCTACCCGGGCGGTGCCCAGATCGGGGTGCGGCCAAAGGAGGATAACCAGATCAAGGTGCTGGAGCAGCTCTTGATGAAGCAATTGCTGGTGGGCATTCCCGACACCCGGGTGTTTGGCGGTCAGGGGTCCCTGTTTGGCGGGTTTGACAGTGAAAACAGCATCTCCCTGCTGATCCAGGGGGGCGGGCTGCCCGAACTCTATCAGGCGGCCAGGGAGAGCATGACCATAGTGCAGCGGGACTTGCCCGGCGCCCAGGTCAGGCCAGAGCCCGGACTCGATTTCACCGCTCCCGAGCTTCGGCTGGTGCCCCAGGACAGGCGCCTGGCCGAGGTGGGCTGGGATCGCTCCCCCATGCCCGCCATCATCCAGACCTTTGGCGATGGTCTGCGGGTAGGCGAATATTTCGACGGGGATGAGCGGCTCGACATCCTGCTGATGGGGCAGGCCTCCGCCAACCCGGACGAGCTCAAGGCGGTGCCGCTTGCTACCCCGTCCGGGCGCATCGTCCCCCTCGGCGAACTGCTGCGGGTGGAACCAGCCCTCGGGCCGGAGAGCATCTTCCGGGCCGACGGCCGGCGCAGCATCCAGCTCATGATCACCCCGCCGGACGGCGTGAGCATGGAGCAGGTGCTGGAGACCCTGCAGAGCAAGAGCTTCCCCGCCATCAGGCCCATACTGCCGGCTGGCGGGGAGCTGCAGGTCGCCGGCAATGCCGACAGCCTGCAGCAGGCGCTGGACAACCTCGGCAGCATCTTCCTGTTTGCGGTGCTGATCCTGCTCATCCTGCTGTGGGGGGTGTTCGCCTCCTTGAAAGATGCCGTGCTGGTATTGCTTACCCTGCCCCTCGCCGCCGTCGGCGGTGTGCTGGCGCTGCGACTGAGCGGGTTGCTGGTGCCGCTGCCGATGGACTTGCTCACCATCATCGGCTTCGTCATCCTGCTGGGGCTGGTGGTCAACAACGCCATCCTGCTGGTGCACCAGACCCGCACGGCGGAGCGGGAGGGGTTGAGTCGCCAGCTGGCGGTGGCCGATGCCCTGCAAAGCCGGATGCGCCCCATCGCCATGACCAGCCTCACCAGCATCTTCGGCATGCTGCCGCTGATGTTGAGCCCGAGCGAGGGGAGCGAAATCTACCGGGGGCTGGCCACCGTCATCGTCGGCGGCATGAGTTGCAGCACCCTGTTTACCCTGATCCTGCTACCCGCCTTCCTGCGGCTGGGTGAGCGGGTCGACGTGCCGCAGGCCATTCGGCAGCGGGCCTGAGCAAGGAGCTCACGATGACACAAGGTTTCACAAGGATGGCAGTGGGTGCCCTGCTGCTGGCGGGCGCGTTGCCCGCGCAGGCGCAGAGCAAGATGGTGACCCTGGCGGAGGTGGCCCAGGGGGAGGCGGGGGCCAGCATCTGGGTCAGCGGCACGGTCGCGAGCCGTCAGCAGGCGGCGCTCAGCGCCGAGGTCAGCGGACGGGTGGAGTGGGTTGCCGAGTTCGGCAGCCGGGTGAAGGCGGGGGACGAGCTGCTGCGCCTGGACGGCGCGACCCTGCGCCTCTCGCTGGAGCAGGCCAGGGCGGAGCAAGCCAGGGAGGCGAGCAACCTGCGCTACGCCCGTGCAGAGTTCCAGCGTCTGGAGCGGCTGCACCAGCAGAAGAGCGCCTCCCAAAGCCAGTACGACAAGGCGCGCTACGATGTGGAGCAGGCGGAACTGGCCGAGCAACTGGCCCGGGTACAGGTGCGCCAGATCGAGGAGCAGCTGCGCAGAAGCCGCATCTTCGCGCCGTTCGATGGTGTGGTGAACGAGCACTTCGTCCAGCCGGGGGAGCACGTGGATGAAGGGGAGCAGGCGCTGGAGCTGGTCAATCCCGACGAGCCGGACATCCGGCTGCGGGCGCCCATCGCCTGGGCCCAGCAACTGGCCGCCCAGACCCGGTTGCGGGTGGAGGGGGAGCAGCTCAGCAGCCACGCCGTCTACTACCAGCGGGCGGCGAGCGCCGATCCCAAATCCCGCCTCATCGAGCTGCGCCTCAAGCCGGAAGCGGGCACGTTCATCATAGGCTCGCCGGTGCGGGTAGCGCTGCCGATGGGGGAGCGGCAGACCATGCTGCTGCCGCGGGATGCCCTGGTGCTCGGCACCGAGGGGAGCGTGGTCTACCAGGTGGAGAAGAGTGGCGCGGATCTCAAGGTGAACCGGGTGCCGGTCACCGTGCTGTTCGGGGACAGCCGGGAGGTGGCGGTGAGCGGCGCCCTCAAACAGGGAGACAAGGTGGTGGTGCGCGGCGCCGGCAGCCTGCAGGATGGAGACAAGGTGGAGCTGTTTCGCGGTTGAACCTGGGGCAGATCCCATAAAAAACGGCTCCTGCGGGAGCCGTTTTTGTTGCAGGGAGGAGGGGCGATTACTCGACCATCATCACCTTGCAGGTGTTGGTGCTGCCGACGGTTTCCATCTTGTCGCCGTGGGTGAGCAATACCATGTCGCCGCTTTGCAGCAGTCCCTTGGCCTTGAGCACGTCCAGCGCGTCGCGGCACACCTCGTAGACCGGCTTGGTCTCGTCGCCATCAAACAGCACGGGGGTGACGCCGCGGTAGAGGTTGGCCCAGGCCAGGGTCTTGTTGTGAGGAGACATGGCGAAGATGGGCAGGCCGGAGCTGATGCGGGACATCAGCAGCGGGGTGGTGCCCGACTCGGTCAGCGCCACGATCGCCTTGACCCCTTCCAGGTGGTTGGCCGCATACATGGTGGACATAGCCACCGCCTCTTCCACCGAGGTGAAGGTGTAGCTCATGCGGTGGTTGGAGACGTTCAGGCTCGGGTGCTTCTCGGCGCCCACACAGACGCTGGCCATGGAGGTCACGGTCTCGATGGGGAACTGGCCGGCGGCGGTCTCGGCGGAGAGCATCACCGCATCGGTACCATCCAGCACGGCGTTGGCCACGTCCATGACTTCGGCACGGGTCGGGAGCGGCGCGTTGATCATGGACTCCATCATTTGGGTCGCGGTGATGACCACGCGATTCAGGCGGCGGGAGTGGCGAATGAGCTTCTTCTGCACACCCACCAGTTCGGGGTCGCCGATTTCGACGCCGAGATCGCCACGGGCCACCATGACGGCATCGGAGCCGAGGATGATGTCTTCCATCGCCTCGTCGCTGGCGACGGTCTCGGCGCGCTCGACCTTGGCCACGATCTTGGCGTTGGAGCCAGCTTCGCGGGCCAGTTCGCGGGCGTAGCGCAGATCATCGCCGCTGCGGGGGAAGGAGACCGCCAGGTAGTCCACGTTCATGCGGGCGGCGGTCTTGATGTCTTCCTTGTCCTTCTCGGTCAGGGCCGGGGCGGAGAGGCCGCCACCCTTCTTGTTGATGCCCTTGTTGTTGGAGAGAGGGCCGGCCACGGTCACCGTGGTGTGGATGCGGGTGCCTTCGACCTGCTCGACCTTCAGTTGCACGCGGCCATCGTCCAGCAGCAGGATGTCACCGGATACCACGTCCTGCGGCAGGCTCTTGTAGTCGATGCCGACCTGCTCCTGGCAGCCTTCTCCCTTGCCGAGGGCGGCGTCGAGAATGAACTTGTCACCGATGGCGAGGTAGATCTTGCCATCCTTGAAGGTGGAGACGCGGATCTTGGGGCCTTGCAGATCGCCCATGATGGCCACGTGGCGGCCCAGCTTGGCGGCGATGTCACGCACCTGGTTGGCGCGCTGGATATGATCTTCAGGAGTGCCGTGGGAGAAGTTCATCCGCACCATGTCGGCACCGGCGCGAATGATCCCCTCGAGAATGCCGTCGCGATCGGTCGCCGGACCGAGTGTGGTAACAATCTTTGTACGTCTTGGCATGAAAGACTCCAATGTGAAGTTGATATGACTTGAAATACTGCCCCGTCAAGCATGTGGCATGGCGCCAACTGGCAGGCCATCTGGGTGGCCTTGTTTGATTGAATTTCGATACTACACCAAGCCCGTTGGCATAGACAGTCGGGGGCGGACCCCCGAATGATCAGGAGGAGTGCGGGGTATCAAAGCGGGATTCGCGCAAACCTTCTTTGACTTTCTTCAGGTTTTCGCGAAATTTCATGCCACGGCGCAGGGTGAAACCGGTGGCCAGCACGTCCACCAGGGCGAGCTGGGCGATGCGCGAGGCCATGGGCATGTAGACGTCGGTGTCTTCCGGCACGTCCATGGAGAGCACCAGATTGCATTCGCGGGCCAGGGGAGAGTCCTTGGCGGTCATGCCGATGACGGTGGCATCGTTTTCCCGGGCCAGCGCGGCAATTTCCACCAGGGCCTTGGTGCGGCCGGTGTGGGAGATGAGGACCACCACGTCCCCTTCGCTGCTGTTGATGCAGCTCATGCGCATCATGACGATGTCCTCGAAGCTCACCACGGGGATGTTGAAGCGGAAGAATTTGTTCTGGGCATCGCGGGCCACGGCGGAAGAGGCGCCCAGGCCGAAGAAGCTGATCTTCTTGGACTGGGTCAGGATGTCGACGCAGCGGTTGATGGCCGAGATGTCCAGGCTGTTCTTGGCGGCATCGAGGCAGGCCATGGTGGATTCGAAGATTTTGGCGGTATAGGTGTCCGGGCCGTCTTCCGCTTCCACATGGCGGTTCACATAAGGGGTGCCGTTAGCCAGGCTCTGGGCCAGGTGCAGCTTGAAATCGGGAAAACCCTTGGTATCGAGGCGACGGCAGAAACGGTTGACGGTCGGTTCGCTCACATCGGCCAGCTTGGCCAGGGTAGCAATGCTGGAGTGAATGGCGGTCTGGGGTGAGACCAGGATCACTTCAGCCACCTTACGCTCTGATTTACTGAAACTTTCCAGATTGTTCGTAATTTTATCGAGGGTATTCATCATTACCACCAGGCATTTTTGTAATTTAACTTCAGTGTCTGTGCACTAAATTCACAGCTCAAGCAGGTTTCCAATCTCCGCGATGACTATACAAGACAAGCGCTTATCGGAACTAATCTCGGCCCTGCAAAGTATGACTCATGTCTAATAATTTCGTGTTTTTAGTTGCAAACTTCCATTTGTGTCTTGAAAACGCTTACAAATGTTGCAAAGCAACAACACTGTGAGCGGGCGCACACTTGTCTGCATAAATCGCGCAGCCCGGCTGCGGGCTCGAGTAGTATTGCAGCCAAATAATAATGTCGGGACGGTAAGGGCCGCCCCGAGTCGGTAACGAAGGAGTTTGTTATGCAGCATACCCATGCGCTGGTGGGCGACGTTGGCGGTACCAATGCCCGGCTGGCCCTCTGCGAACTGGCGACGGGCGCCATTTCCCAGGCAAAAACCTATTCGGGGCTGGCCCATCCCAGCCTGGAGGCCGTGGTGCGCCTCTATCTCGAAGAGCACGATGCCACCGTGGGCGAGGCGTGCATCGCCATCGCCTGTCCCATCAATGGTGACTGGGTCGCCATGACCAACCACAGCTGGGAGTTCTCCATCCGCGAGATGCAGGCCAACCTCGGCCTTGCGCGCCTGCAGGTGATCAACGATTTCACTGCCGTCTCCATGGCGGTGCCCGTGCTCGGCGAGAGCGATCGCATCCAGCTCGGGGGCGCGGCTCCGGTAGCCGGCAAGCCCATCGCCATCTATGGCGCAGGTACCGGCCTTGGCGTCGCCCACCTGGTGCAGGCCGGTGAGCAGTGGCTGAGCCTGCCGGGTGAGGGCGGTCACGTGGATTTCGCCGCCAACACGGAAGAGGAAGATGCGGTGCTGCAGGTGATGCGCGGCGAGCTGGGCCATGTGTCGGCGGAGCGTTTCCTCTCGGGCCCCGGGCTCGTCAATCTCTATCGCGGCCTGGTCAAATCCGATGGCCGCGAGCCCGAACCTTTTGCCCCCAAGGACATCACGGAGCGGGCGCTGGCGGGGGAATGCCTGGATTGTCGCCGTACCCTGAGCCTCTTCTGCGTGCTGATGGGGCGCTTTGCCGGCAACCTGGCCCTCAACATGGGCACCTTCGGCGGTGTCTACATCGCCGGTGGCATAGTGCCGCGCTTCCAGGAGTTCTTCATCGGATCGGGCTTTCGGGTCGCCTTCGAGGACAAGGGGCGCTTCAAGTCCTACCTCAAGGACATCCCCGTGTTCCTCATCACCCACGAAGGTCCGGGCCTGCTCGGTGCGGGCGCCTATCTGCGCCAGTCCCTCGGGATCCGTCTCTGACAGGCTAGGGAAACGATTTCATCGCGGTTCAGCCCTGATTCAGTGGCCCTGGCGTAGAGTAGGCTCACGTACTCAAGAGGACAGGGTTTCACAGGGAATTGGAAGCTGTCTTCATCCGCTGGGTGCGAATTGTCATACCAATCAGATTAAAGATGTGATCTAATTGCTCTATTCTGGTTTCACTGTACTCAGTATGTCCGATCCAATCGATTTCTTGGCCCTCGCCAAGGCAGAAACCAACGCCAGGAAACGCAT
>NZ_JBLUXC010000043.1:0-38308 GCF_048276795.1 Aeromonas sp. PS2Canimalfood6 | reverse complement strand
GCCGCTCGCCGGCAAAAGTAGCAAGCTACTTTCCCGCTGCCGCTCGACTTGCATGTGTTAGGCCTGCCGCCAGCGTTCAATCTGAGCCATGATCAAACTCTTCAATTTAAGTTTGGTTGCCAATTAAGGCGGCTCAATGAATTGCTGAATTAACTGCTGCAACTTTCGTTGCTTTGGTCACTTCATCAGACATTGATATCAAAAATTGTTTTTGATGCTCGATGCTGTGAGTGCCCACACAGATTGCTTGATTCAAATTGTTAAAGAGCAGGGTCTGAAACTATAACCCTCACCAGCTTGCTTTGCAAGGTGGACCATACACGCACTGCGCCGTGCTGATGGAGGCGCATTATAGGGATATGATTCTCGCTGACAAGCGAAAACTACGTGTTTATTTGAAAAAGACGTTCAGGTGTTTAATCAACAACCAATCAGACTAAAAAGCCGTCAACGATTCATCTAAATGAGCCCGCACACCTTCTCTATCACTACCAATCGGTACCCGTTTTCGCCACATCAAGATCTACATGCCAGCCACGCCAGGCATACAAAAATGAAAAGGGCCCCTCGGGGCCCTTCATATCACGCTGCTATAGATCAGATGGAGAAACTTGAACCGCAACCGCAGGTCGTCGTGGCGTTGGGGTTGGTCACGGTGAAACGGGAACCTTCCAGGCCTTCGGTGTAATCCACGCTGCCGCCGACCAGGTATTGCAGGCTCATGGGATCGATCACCATGGTGACGCCGCTCTTCTCGACCACGGTATCGCCATCATTGATTTTCTCGTCAAACGTGAAACCGTACTGGAAACCGGAGCAGCCCCCCCCAGTGATGTAGACCCGCAACTTGAGTTCGGGATTCTCTTCTTCGGTGATCAAGGTCTTTACCTTGTTGGCTGCCGCATCCGTCATCTGGATGGGCAAGGGGGCTTCTGCTACTGCACTCATTGCTGACCTCACAACCGTTACATCCACAAACATGGAAACCGCGAAATTATCCAATACCCGACCATTTAGTTCAAGTATTCACCACTCTCTTACTGTGCTGCCGGCAAGGGGACTGGTTGAGCGACCAGAGGCTTGAGCACCTCGTTCCACTCGGCCACCAGCTCCTGGGCCGGTTGCCGACCCTCCTTCGGGATGAGGATTCTCACCCTGTCCGGGATGAAGCCTGAGGGAAGCTGCCAATTGCCCTCCAAGAGCTGGAAGTATCGCAACGCGTAGCGTCCCTCCCCCACCTTCATGCCAAGATCCCGGCCACTGAGGATCCTGGGCTTGTCAGCCAGACTGCCTTCGAGCCGGATCTGCACCTGTCCCCGAAACAGCTCCCGCTTCTTGGCGGGTTGAGTGAGCGCCAGACGATAGTGGTAGCGACCCGGCACACTCGTCTCCTGCAATGTCAGATTGTCGATGGATACCCCCACCTGTTCGCCGGTGGGACGCATGATGCGCTCGAAGAAGGCCAGCTGGCGTTTCTGCTCCTGTACCTGAGCTTCCTGATCCTTGAGCGTCTGCTGAAGTTGCTCGAAGGCGGCCTTCTGGGTCGCCAGCAGGGTCTCCCTGACGCCGAGATCCGTCTTCAGTTGTGCAATGGCCTTGCTCTGACGCTCCAACGTCTCTTGCTGCACCGTCATCAGGCTGCTCTGAGCCAGCTCCTGTCTGTTCCCGACGACATAACCGATACATGCCCCCACGGCCAGCACCACCAATAACTTCACGATTTGGGACATAAGGCCTCTTCTATATGCCGACATCAACACGGCCGGTTTCTTTTCACTATACGCGACCATGCCGGATTGATACGGATAAACAAAGAGTTAACCGGTCGCGATGCTGCTTTCACCCCGGTTTTGACGCGCAGCAAGCCGTAAAGTTCGCTCCAGGATCTGGGAATAGATAGGGCGCCCCCCCAACCACTGCGCCACCAGGGTTGCCCCTATGGTGGTGATCATCATGGGCAAGATCAGCTGATAGTTGTCTGTCATCTCTGTCACCAGCACGATGCCTGTAATGGGGGCACGCACGGTGGCGGCGAAGAGCGCCCCCATGCCGGCGATGGCAAAGGCACCCGGTTCGATGCCGAGATCGGGAAATGCAGAGTGGAACAGGTGACCAAAGATCACCCCGAACAGGGTGCCCAGCGCCAGGGTCGGCGCAAAGACACCACCAGGGGCCCCCGAGCAAAAGCAGATGAGGGTACCCATCAGTCGCACCGAGAAGATGATGAAGAGCGTCGCCATCGCATAGTCTCCCCCCGTCAGATGCGGGATGAGCTCGATTCCCCCTCCCGTGACCGAAGGGGCGAACAGCGACAGCATGCCAAAGGTTCCAGCCACCCCCATGCCGATGATGACGAAGCGGTGGCGCTTGTTCTGATGCAATGCCAGGTAACCATCCTGACAGGCGAGCACCAGCTTGTTGAAGACGAACCCCAGCACACCAAAGCAGCCCCCCATGAAGAGAAACAGCCAGAGCGCCTTCAAGGCCGGAGCGTCGTAATGAGGCAGCATGATGACGGGGGATTGCCCTTTCATGTTCTGCAGCATCAGGGTCGCCATGACGGCCGAAATCCCGACCGCCTTGATGGCGAGGAAGGAGTAGCGAAATTGCGGTCGCATCTCTTCCATGACAAACAGTATCCCTGCCAGCGGGGCATTGAAGGCCGCGGCGAGACCACCCGCCGCACCGGCAGCCAGCAGGGCATGGCCATGCTCCTTGGGCAACCGGAAGATATCCGCCACCATCTTGCCGAGGTTACCCCCTATCTGCACCGAGGGCCCCTCCCGCCCCAGCACCATGCCGGAACTCAGGGTACAGACCCCGCCAAAAAACTTCACCGGCAACACCCGCCACCAGCGTACCGGGCGCAGGTCGTCCATGGCCCCTTCAATTTCCGGGATACCGGATCCCCCCGCCTCGGGGGCAAAGGCATGAGTGAGGAAATAGCCAACCAACCCCAGCAGGGCGCTGAAACCAAAGCCGAGCAGGCCAAGCTGCCACCAGGGGCGATCGGCCAGCAAGTCGACACGCTGCTGGGCCAGCCAGTGAACGCAAGACTCGAACAGTCCGCACACCAGGCCTGCCAGCAGGCCGACCAGGGCCGCCAGCAGGAGCACCAGCAGCGGCATCTTGTCCCGCCGTATCAGGCGCTGCAAGACTGGAGGACGACGCAGCGAGGCCGCGTCGGCGGAAGGAATGGCTTGTTGCTCCATGGATAATCACGCTCATCTAACGAGGACCAGACACACCTCGGCCTCGGCTGCCCAGCTCTGGGCCTTTCTGCTATAGTCGGCCCGTTTCATGTATCACGGGCGAGAGTCCGGGGCGAGAGCGCAAAGCATACTCCTCCCGCCATCCCCTGCCGAGCCGCAATCGGCAGCCTGCGCCCGGGTAACGACCAAAATCCCATTAAGGATGATCCATGTCAAAATCAGATCAGCTGTTTGAACAGGCCCGCCAGACCATTCCCGGTGGCGTCAACTCACCGGTCCGCGCCTTCAACGGGGTCGGCGGCACACCCCGCTTCATCGATCACGCCGATGGCGCCTACCTCTATGACGTGGACGGCCAGGCCTATGTGGATTACATCGGTTCCTGGGGCCCCATGCTGCTCGGCCACAACCACCCGGCCATCAAGGCCGCGGTCATCAAGGCGGTGGAGAAAGGACTGAGCTACGGTGCCCCGACCGAGATCGAAGTGCTGATGGCCGAGAAGGTGCGCCAGATCGTCCCCTCCATGGAGCAGGTGCGGATGGTCAACTCAGGCACCGAGGCGACCATGAGCGCCATCCGGCTGGCCCGCGGTTACACCGGCCGCGACAAGATCGTCAAGTTTGAAGGCTGCTACCACGGCCACGCCGACTCCCTGCTGGTCAAGGCCGGCTCCGGCGCCCTGACCCTGGGTCAGCCCAACAGCCCGGGCGTACCGGCCGATTTCGCCAAACACACGCTCACCTGTATCTTTAACGATCTGGACTCGGTGCGCGAAGCCTTCACCCAGTACGGCAGCGAGATCGCCTGCATCATCGTCGAGCCGGTAGCCGGCAACATGAACTGCATCCCGCCGGTGCCAGGCTTCCTGGAAGGGCTGCGCGCCATTTGTGACGAGTTCGGCGCCCTGCTGATCCTGGACGAGGTGATGACCGGCTTCCGCGTCTCCCTGCGTGGCGCCCAGGGCCACTACAACATCGACCCGGATCTCACCACCCTCGGCAAGATCATCGGTGCCGGCATGCCGGTCGGCGCCTTCGGCGGCAAGAAGAAGGTGATGCAGCACATCGCCCCGACCGGCCCCGTCTATCAGGCTGGTACCCTCTCCGGCAACCCGGTGGCCATGGCCGCCGGCCTCACCATGCTGGACCTGCTGCTGGAGCCGGGCCTCTATGAGCAGCTGAGCGCCAAGACCGCCCGTGTCGCCGAAGGGCTGAAAGCGGCCGCCGCCAGGCACGGCATCCCGCTTGCCATCAACTACGTCGGCGGCATGTTCGGCTTCTTCTTCACCGACGAGCCCGAGATCACCCGCTACGAGCAGGTGACCCGCTGCGACATGGAACGCTTCAAGCGCTTCTATCACCTGATGCTGGAGGAGGGTGTCTATCTGGCACCGAGCGCCTACGAGGCGGGCTTCCTGTCGCTGGCGCACGGCGACAAGGAGATCGAACACACTCTGGCGGCCGCCGAGCGCAGCTTCGCCAAGCTGGCTGGCTGACAAGCCGCAAGATGTGCAGAGGGCCCCGATGGGGCCCTTTTTTTGTTTGCTCGTCCCGACAAGGCACCATAGTGGTGCATCCTTAAGTCCCTCACCGGAACCTTGCCACCTGCTGGTGCGCCGCGCCGTACACGGGCTGTCATAAATCGGGCCCACAATTTGCAGGTCCCTGTTTCAGGAGCCCATTGGACCGAGGTGTATATGGCAGAGATGAGCCCCATCGATGTGCTGCGGCGCTATCAGGAGTACGAAACCGAGCTGGCCCCCCTGCTGTTGGGGCTGCTCACCCTCCCCGAGGCGTCTCTCAAGACCTATGCCTTCGTCGAGGAGGTGAAGAGCCTGGCCCCCCAGATCAGGCCAGCCATACTGGCGCCCGTTCCGGCGGCCCAGGGGCAGCTGCGCCTGCTGGTGCAGGGCCATGGCCGGGAGCTGGAGGTCAACCTGCACCAGCTGATCGCCTGGCTGATGGGGGACAGGGAGCGGCGGCGCGCCATTCCCTGGTTCAGGGCCGTCTACGTCGTCCTGAGTCTGGCCCTGTTTCTCATCGTCGGCACCCTCATCTGGCACGGGCTGGAACAGCTCTATCTGCTCCTGTGCGGCACCCAGCAGAACCGGCTCGGCGCCTTCAGCGCCATCATCTTCCTCACGCTCGCGCTGGCGGTGTTCGATCTCGGCAAGACCATCCTCGAAGAGGAGGTGCTGCTGCATAAGGACATCTTCCGCCACAGCGCCATCCGGCGCACCATTACCCGCTTTATCGCCGCCATCCTGATCGCGGTCTCCATCGAGGGGTTGCTGCTGCTGTTCAAGGGATCCCTCGGCCAGAGCGAACTGCTCTGGCCTGCGGTGGGGGTGATGGGGTGCGCCGTGGGGTTGCTGCTGGCGCTGGGGCTCTATGTGTTTCTCGGTGCCAGGGCGGAAGCCGCACTGGTCGCCTCCAGCCAGCAGACTGCCCACTCGGAGGGGGCTGCCAGAGGCATCAGAAGACGCGCCAGGACCGGGCGAGCGGGATGACATACCAACGCGGGGTGCCCGTGCAGGCGGGCCTCGCCGACGCCAGCTAGCTCGTCGCCTCTGCCAGCGCGGGCGCTGGCTGTCGCCGCGCCGCCCGCCAGGAGGCGTACATGGTCCAGGAGGTATAGATGACGATGAAGGCCACCAGCCATTTGAGCATCTCCATCTCCATGGATTTGACCAGCATGGCCGCCAGCACCACGCCGATGGGGCCGAAGATGGCCACCGCCAGCACGGCCCGCGCATCGAAAGCCCCCTTGCGGATGAAGGTCCCCGCCGAGAAGACGCTGAGCACGGCGGTGGATCCCATCATGATGGGGAAGGCCACCAGCGGGTTCATGCCGAGCAGATAGACCAGGGTCATGCAGGGGGCGAACAGGCCGATACCGACGTTCATCAGGGCTCCGAACAGGAAGTTGCCGGCAAGGGCGATCCCCAGCTTGTAACCGCTCAGCCCCATGGCCTCGCCACCGAGGGGGAAGAGCCCGAGCAGACCGGCAAAGATGAGACCGGCAACCACCAGCAGGGAGACCGCCATTACCAGCCGGATGGTCTGGCGATCAAAGGAGGCCACGTAACGGGCGCCCCAGGCCGCACCGGCCGCCGCAGCCGCCATCATGCTGATGAGGGTGACGGGATCCACGTTGACCACGCCGATGAAGATGAGAGCCTGGGTCACGGTCGGCAGCACGCACTGGCCGTTGAGGGTACCGGGCAGCAGCCGATCATCGATCAGCCTGAACTGCTTGTAGCAGGCGGTCTTCACCGCAAAACTCCCCACCCCCAGAGTATCGAGAAAATTGGCCACAAAACCGATGGCCGCCACCGGCCAGAAAGGGGTAGCTTCGAGCTGGCCATGACGCCGTTTGTGCCACCAGGCACGGACCAGCATAAAGAGAAAGACCAGGGCACAACCGATAAACAAGAGACGCAGAAAAGTGACAAGCATGGGGAGACCTCCAACAACGGGCGGCGATTCTAAGGCAGCGGAGGGAAAAAATCCTGGCCAGGATCATGAGACGACGGGTGCAAACGTTTGGCCGCGACTATTTTGGCTGGCAGAACCCGAATGGGGCTATCCATACTGGTTGGGAGGGCGACAGCCCGGGCTCATCGGGCGTAGTCCTGGTCATTTCGCGACGACCACAGCACCGGTGAGGCGTAAACGAAAGAAGGCGGGGTGACCCGCCTTCTTTTTTCATTCTCCGTCAGGCAATCCAGCGTGGCAGCCGGGGAGCCAGGCGGTCGATCAGGCGATCCGACACGGGAGTGAGCAACAGCAGCGGCAGGCAGATCAGGGAGAGGCAAAGAGCGCCCACATAGACGTCCGTCATCCAGTGCGCACCAGCCAGGATGCGGGGCGCCGAAAACAGGGGCACCATCACCACCGCAACTACCCCGGCCCAGCGCGGCAGATAGCGCAGGGCAAAACCGGCGAAGATCATCAGGAAGAGGGCGTGATCACCGGGGAAGCTGTCACCGGCGGAGTCCTTGGTGGGAATCGCACTGATCTCGGTCAGGCGCAGTGCCCCGTCCACCATCAAGGTGGGGCTGGGACGGCTGACCGGCAACAGATGCCCGAGCTGATTGATCACCAGAGCCCCCAACAGCATCACGACCCCCATGGCCACCAGACGACGGCGCTCCTGCCCGTCGGCACGGAAGAAGCAACTGGCGAGGATCCCGCCCATGCAGGCCAGCGCGGCCAGATCGAACAAGCGGTTGTTGGTGATGGCCACCAGATCGGCCCAACGGGGGGAGTGGCCAATCCAGCCATTGACCAGCTGGAAGAGGGCGAGATCCCACCCATCCCAGGGGCCGTGCTCAGGCAGGGCGCCCCAACTGAAGGCGATGAGGCCCCCGGCCAGATAGAAAGGAATGAACTTGCTCATGCCGACGTGTCCTTCGAAAAACGCTCATTCTAGGCCAGCCGCAAGATGACTTGCATCACAAAAGTGTAAGAATTCGTGTAACAAAGGTATTCCATCGGATCTTATTTTGGCACCGCCGACCAGGTGGGCAAGCGCGCCCCCTCCTTGGCTCACCCACCGGTTGCGGCTAGTATGGGCGCTCCCTTCGTTCAGGATGATGATGATGCGCAGCTACCTTCGCATGATGTTGTTTGCCCTCGGTTTGCTGGCAGGTATACAGATCCCCGGGCTGGTCGATCTCTACTTCCAGCGGCTGGATGCCCGGCTGCAGCAGGCAGGTCTGGCGCTGGCCCCCTTCCAGCGCACGGCGGACCAGCACTTCAATGGCGATCTGCAGGCGCTGGTCGCCCATTACGGTGCCAGCCAGGATCCCGTCTTCACCCAGGATGCCACCAGCCTCCAGCAACTGGTGAACCAGCAGCAGCACCTTCAGGGGGAGATCGCCGTGCGGGAGAGCCCCTGGTACCAGCAGCTCTCCCACCTGTTGCTGCGCGCCGATCCCGCCCTCTGGCAGGATACCCTGCACAACTACGGCTATGTGGTCCCCCTCAAACAGGCCGCCATTTTCTGCGGCGTGGCGGCGGGTCTGCTGGCCTCCCTGGCGGGGGATCTGCTGCTCGGCCTCCTGCTGCTGCCATTTCGCTCCCGCCAGCGCGTCCCCCGTCACGGCCTGCGCTGATCCCCTCTCACTGCCAACCGGGGGGCCCGCCCCGGTTGGCGGCTACTCGAAGGGTTCGAGATAGGCTTCTATGGCCTTCTTCAGCCAAGCCAGCACCTTTCCGTGATGGGCGTTCTCCGACAGATAGACTCCGTAATCGCGCCACTGCAGGCTGAACTTGTGCTTCAGGGTCAGCAGCTCTCCCAGGCGCAGCTGGCTCTGGATGAGGGGTGAAGGCAGCACCGCCCAACCCAAACCATCCAGCACCGCATCCCGCATCAGCTCGAAACTCGACAACCCGATATGCTGCCCTCCGATGGGCAGCAGGCTCTTGACCGAAAACGCGTCCACATAAGAGAGAGTGACCTGGGTGTGATCGGTCAGATCCTGCTGCAACACCCGCTTCAGCCCAGCCAGCGGGTGGCTTGGCGCGACCACCATCAGGGTGCGGATCGGGTTGAGCACGTCGATGCAAAGACCGCTGCGCTCCTGTTCCTCGGTGATGAGGCCGAAGGCGGCATCCACGAACCCCTCTTCCACCAGGGCCGGCAGCTCCGGCGGTGAGGCCAGCACCAGGGAGATGCTGGTGCCCGGAAACTGGCGACGCAGCGCCCCCAGCATCTCGCGCCATACCACCTCGGGAATGGCGTCGTCCCGGGCTACCCGCAGCGCCACCTCGGCACCGGAGGCATGGTGCTCGCACTTGAGCTTCAGGCTGTTGGCGGCCTGCAACAGCCGCCGACAGTCGTCCAGCACTTGCTCGCCGATTTCGGTCAGCCGGCTCTGATTCGCCCCTCGTTCGAAAAGTTCGACGCCAAGCTCCACCTCCAGGGTTGCTATCGCCGAGCTCACGGCGCTGCGACTCTTGCCAAGTCGTCTGGCGGAATTGGCTATCGAACCACTGTCTGCTGTTTCTACAAAGAGTTGTATCTGATTTAGCTTCATGACTTCAAACTGGCGGCAGATTATTCCATCACCACCTTATCCCCTGGTCCGCCCCCAAGGCAAACAGGCAGCGACAGCTTTCTCGACGCTCAGCGATAACCTTGCCCGTTTCGGGTGCCGTTATCCTCTCTTCGTCGCAGCAACAGAAGGAAACTGCATGTCATCCCGTCCCCTGCTTTTGGCCCGCCTCTTCCTGACGGGGGCCATCCTGACCGAGGTCGCCGGCACCTCCTCCATGGCCCTGATCCCAAAGAGCGAGAGCGGCTGGATCCACTATCTGCCGATGTGGCTCCTCATCACCCTCTCCTACCTGCTGCTCGCCAAGGCCGCCAGGACAATCTCCATTGGTATCGCGTTTGCGCTGTGGGAAGGGCTGGGGATCGCCCTCATCACCGCCGTCTCCGTCCTGTTCCTCGGCTACGAGCTGAGCATCCAGGAGTGGATCGGACTGGCGCTGGCCATAGTGGGGATTGTCATGGTGACCCTGGGCGAGACCCATGATGTACCAGCCCCCACCCGCCAGAGGAGGGAAGCCCCATGCACCCGTTGATCATCGTACTGGGCGCCGCCCTGCTGGATATCGGCGCCAACATGGCGATCAACCGCTCCATCGGTTTTCGCGACAAGGGGTGGGGCGTCCTCGGCATTCTGCTGGTGCTCTGTGCCTTCACGCTGCTCAGCGAGGCGGTCAGTACCGGCAAGATCGATCTGGCCGTGGCCTATGCCACCTGGGGCGCCATCGGCATCCTGGGCACCGCCCTCGGGGGCCTGCTGCTGTTCGGCGAGCGCCTCAGACCCGTCGGCTGGCTCGGCATGATGGTGATGGCGGTGGCGGTCGCCCTGCTGACCACAGCATGATCCCCTCTCCAACCCCATGAAAAAAGCCGCCCTGTTCCCAGGGCGGCCTTTTCATGGTCAAACCGATCACCCAGATTGCAGCAGGCAGCCTAACGCGCTGCCTCGTACAGCTCCAGCGGCAGGCCGTCGGGGTCGGCGAAGAAGGTAAAGCGCTTGCCGGTCAGCTCGTCCACCCGCACCGGCTCCACTTCCACCCCGTGCTGCTCCAGGTGGGCGATGACCCGGTCGAGATCCGCCACCCGAAACGCCAGGTGGCGCAACCCGCACGCCTCCGGCCGGGAGGGGCGCGGCGGCGGCGCCGGGAAGCTGAACAGCTCCAGCTGGCTGCCGTCCGGCAGCGCCAGATCCAGCTTCCACGACTGACGCTCGGCCCGCAGGGTCTCGGCAATGATGGGCAACCCCAGCACCTGGTGATAGAAGTGGCGCGAGCGCGGATAGTCGCTGGCGATGATGGCCACGTGATGGATGGCCTCAAACAGGGGATGGGTCATGGCAATCCTTGCAAAACGGGCAGCCTGCGCTGCCCGTCTTCGTCAGTTGAAGAAACCGTTGAACCAGTTGTCCAGGGCATTCGCCGGGTCCGAAACCGGGCTGGCACAGCTCATGGGCTCGGCCAGACCGGCCAGCTTGGCCGGCACCTGGAGACTGCCGGGACAATCGCTGGCCACCCGGGCACCGCTCGAGCGGGAGAAGTTGGCCCAGCTCACCCCTTCGGGCATCTTCAGCCCCAGGCTGTTGACCCCTCGCTGGCTCATGTAGCCGCTGAACAGCTGCAAGGCGCCACTGGCACCGGTCAACCCGGCCGGGGTGTTGTCGTCACGGCCGACCCAGACGCTCACCAGCTCGTTGTTGTCCATCCCGGCAAACCAGGAGTCACGCAGCTCGTTGGTGGTACCGGTCTTGGCGGCCATGGTGGCCCCGGGGAACTTGGCACCGAGCGCCCGGGCCGTCCCCTGGCTCACCGTCTTGGTCATGGCGAACAGGGTCAGCCAGCTTGCCTGGGGATCCGTCACTCGCTTGGCCGCTTCGTCATGCTGGTAGAGCTGGCGCCCCTCGCCATTCACCACGGCCCGGATGGCCGACAGGGGCTGGGTCAACCCCTGGTTGGCAATGGGCAGGTACATCTGGTTCACCTCCATGGGCGAGAGCGCCACCGCCCCCAGCACCAGGGACGGATAGGGCTGGATCTCCTGCTGCACCCCCAGCTTGTGCAGGGTATCCACCACCTTGTCCAGGCCTATCTGCATCCCGAGGTTGACGGTCGGCACGTTGAGGGAGCTGGCGAGCGCCTCCATCAGGGGCACGCTCTGGCGGAACTTGCGGTCGTAATTCTGCGGCGTCCAGATCTGGCCATCCTGGCCGCGAATCCGGATCGGCTGATCTTTAAGCGGCGTGCCCAGGGTCAGGCCGTTGGAGAGGCCGGTCAGGTAGACCGCCGGTTTGACCAGGGAGCCAATCTGACGGCGGGCATCCAGCGCCCGGTTGAAGCCGGCGTAGCGGGGATCCCGTCCCCCCACCATGGCGACCACCTCGCCCTTGTGCCAGTCGGAGACCACCATGGCCGCCTCCAGCTTCTTCTTGCCACGCTGCTTCTCGATGGTGGCCAGACCCGACTCCACCGCCTGCTCGGCGGCGTGCTGGGCGATGGGATCCAGACTGGTGAAGATCTTGAGGCCGGACTGCTTGAGCAGATCCGGGCCGAAGCGGTTCTGGATCTCCCGCTTGAGCAGCCCCATGAAGGCCGGGGTACGGCCATAGCTCATCTGGCCGCGGGCGATGATGCCAAGGGGCTGCTTGCTGGCCAGGTCATACTCGGCCTGGGTCAGGCTGCCGTGATCCGCCAGCAGTTTCAGCACCAGATCCCGGCGCGCCTTGGCCCGGTCGGGGAAGCGCCAGGGATCGTAATAGGAGGGGCCCTTCACCATGCCCACCAGCAGGGCCACCTGATCGATGTCCAGCTCGTTGACCGGAATACCGAAGTAGAAGTAGGAGGCGAGCCCGAAGCCGTAGACCCCCTGGGAGAAGTTCTGCCCCAGATAGACCTCGTTGAGGTAGGCCTCCAGGATCTCGTCCTTGCTGTAGCGGTAGTCGATGAGCACCGCCATGTAGGCTTCCTGCAGTTTGCGCCACAGGCTGCGCTCACGGGTCAGGAAGAAGTTCTTGGCGAGCTGCTGGGTGAGCGTACTGCCCCCCTGCACGGTGCGCCCCGCCAGCAGGTTGGCTGCCATGGCGCGCATGATGGCCACCGGCGAAACGCCGCCGTGCTGGTAGAAGTCCCTGTCTTCCGTGGTGAGCAGCGTCACCAGCAGGCTGTCCGGCACCTCGGAAAGGCGCACCAGCAGGCGGTCTTCCCGATCCTCGGTGTTGAGGCGATCGAGCAGCACCGGGTCCATCTGGGCATAGCCGAGCTGGCGCTGGTTCTCCAGGGACTGGATCCCCTCGAGGCGCGCCCCGTTGAAGGTGAGGCGCAGGCCACGGGCACCGTCGGCACCGTCGTGGAACTCGAACGGCCGGCGCACCAGCTCGATGCGATTGCCGCTCACCGCGTACTCACCCGGGGTATGGGGCTGACGCACCTGCTTGTAGCTCAGCATGTTGAGCTCGCGCAGCATCTGGGTCTGGGAGAGCCGCTGGCTGGGATAGAGCTCCAGCGGGCGGCTGTAGACCATCACCGGCAACTGCCACTTCTCGCCGTCGAAGCGCTCGCGCACCTTGGTGTCGAGATAGATGCCAAACACCACCATGAAGGCCGCCACCACCAGAGAGAGCTTGAAGCCCAGCCAGAACAGGGTGCGCCAGATGGTGCGTTTGGGCGCCGCCTTCTTGGGCGTGCGCTTGCGTCGTTGGGTTGCCATAAATCCTCTTGTCGTTCTCCTCGCCATCCCGCTGATGCGAGCGGCCTGCGATGCCTGTTGTGGAGGGGGACTGTGCCACCGCCATCTTGTTCTGATCGTACCGACCGATCACTGTCCCGTCGGCTACTCCTGCAATCCCATCTTCTTCTTGGTCACCCGGGTCGGCATCGCCTCCAGCGGGTTGTCCGGCCAGTAGTGACGGGGGTAGCGCCCCTTCATCTCTTTTTTCACCTGCTCATAGGATCCCGCCCAGAAGGCGGCGAGATCCGCGGTGATCTGCAAGGGGCGCTGGGCCGGGGAGAGCAGCTCCACCACCAGGGGCACCCGGCCATCGGCCACGCATGGGGTGGCGCCCAGCCCGAACATCTCCTGGATGCGCACCGGGATCGCTGGCGCCTGACCCGGCTGATAGCGGATCCGCACCCGGCTGCCGGTCGGTGCGGTGAAGTGGCTCGGCAGCGCCTCGTCCAGCCGCCTTGGCAGGGGCCAGGGCAGAGACTGGCGCAGGATGTCGCTCATGTCGAGCCGCTTCAACTGCTCCAGCCGGGTCATGCCGCTCACCGCCGGCAGCAGCCACTGCTCGAGGTCGGCCAGCAGGCTCTCCTCATCCATGGCGGGCCAGGCTTCGCCGGGCAGCCAGTCGCGGGCGCAGCGCAAGCGGGCCAGCAGCCCCTCGCTGCTCTCGTCCCAGGGCAGCACGTGCAGCCCCTTGCGCCGGATGCCCTGCAGCAGGCAGCGCCCCTTCTGTTCATCGGAGAGATCCGTCAGCGGCCGCTGGCCGAGCACCAGCTCGCCGAGCACCTGCTGGCGCTCCGCACGCACCCGTTCCTCCCGATCGTCCCAGTCGAACCACTGGCGCTCGCCGACCAGCTCGGGCAGCTGGCGCACCAGCTCATCCAGCACCACCGGCTCGGCGATGAAGATGCGGCTGCCGCGCTCGTTCTGACCCATTTCGACGGCCACGATGGCCCCCTGCCCCTGGCAGGGATGCCCTTCTACCAGATCGCAGCTCACCCCGCCACTGAGCTGATAGCGGCTGCCACTGCGCAGCTTGCCGATGCGATCGGGCCAGGCGAGGGCGCACAGCAACCCCAGCCATTGACCCTGCGGGCTGCTTGCCCGCACGCCGAGCCGCTCGAACCAGCGGGCCGCCCCCTGGCGCAGGGCGCCCTGACGGCGGTGGAACAGCACGGACAGGCGCTCCGATCCTCGCAGATCTTCTTCCAGCAGCGCCACCAGGAAAGCCGCATCGGCGACAATCCCTGTCAGACCCTCGGATTCCAGCTCCCGGGCCCGCAGCAACATGCGGGCGAGGCGGGGATGGGTGCCGAAGGCAGCCATGGCACGGCCTGCCGGGGTAAGTTGTTGCTCACCCTCCGGGGCCATGGCGCCCAGGGCCACCAGCAACCGCCGGGCGCTGGCCACGGCGGCAGGGGGCGGCATGTCCAGCAGGGGCAGCGCCTCCACCCGGGCCCCCCACTGGGCGGCGTCCATCAGCAGGCCGGTGAGCTCTTGCGTCAGGATGTCGGGGGGACTCTGCTCGGCGAGGCGCTCCTGCACCTCGCAGCTCCAGAGCCGGTAGCAGACGCCGGGGCCAAGCCGCCCTGCCCGCCCCGCCCGCTGGGTGGCGGAGGCTTTGGCGATGGGCCGGGTCTCCAGCCGGGTGACGTCGCTCTTGATGTCGAAGGTGGCGCGCCGCTCCAGCCCGCTGTCGATGACCACGGAGATCCCCTCGATGGTGAGGGATGTCTCCGCCACGTTGGTGGTGAGCACCAGCTTGCGACGACCCGCAGGCGCAGGCTCGATGGCCGCTTGCTGGGCCGCGAGGTCAAGACGGCCATAAAGGGGAGCCAGGGTCACATCCCCTGGCAACCGCCCTTCCAGCCACTGTGCCAGCCGCTCTATCTCCCCCTGTCCCGGCAGAAACACCAGGGCACTGCCAGCCTGACTGGCGAGCGCCTCCAGCACCACGGCGCCGACCTGAGGCTCCAACCACTGCTGGCGATTGGCGGGGCGATAGTGGTACTCGATGGGAAAGCCGCGCCCCTCGGAGCGCACCACGGGGGCACCTGGCAGCAGGCGCTCCAGGGCCATGCCATCCAGGGTGGCGGACATCACCAAGAGCTTGAGATCATCGCGCAACCCCTGCTGGCTTTCGATGGCGAAGGCCAGCGCGGTATCGGCGTGCAGGCTGCGCTCGTGGAACTCGTCAAAGATGACGAGCGACACACCGGTGAGCTCAGGATCCTTCTGCAGCATCCGGGTCAGCACCCCTTCGGTGACGATCTCGAGCCGGGTGGCAGAACTGGTGCGGCTCTCGCCACGCACCCGCAGACCGATGCGCTCGCCCACCTTCTCCCCGAGCTGGCGCGCCAGAAAGCCGGCGATATTGCGCGCCGCGAGGCGCCTGGGCTCCAGCATGATGATGCGCCCGGGCAGCCGGTGCTGACGCACCAGCTCCAGGGGCAGCAGGGTCGATTTGCCCGCGCCGGGGGGCGCCTGCAGGATCACGCTGGTATGGTTGTCGAGGGCTGCAAAGAGTTCGGGCAACACCGGGACGATGGGGAGGGAAGACAAAGCGATGGGCACCTTCTGTGACACTTCTGAAAAGGGGTCCATTCTGCCACAGCCTCCCGGCCATCGTAAGCGCCCCTGCCGGGCAGGGGCAGGAAGCGTCAGGTGCAACACGGCAAGACATCCCGGGAGCGGCTGCCATAGAATGGCCCTTATCCGATGCCCATCACGAGGACCGACACGCCGCATGCCCAAACTCTTCTTTGCCCTGCCCCTGCCAGAGCTTGCCCCCGAGCTTGCGACCTGGCGAGACCAGCGCCCCTGGCCCGGCCAACCGGTGCCCGAGAGCAACCTGCACCTGACCCTGGCCTTTCTCGGGGAGGCCGACGAAACGACCCAGGCTCGCCTGATCGCGGCCGCCGAGCGACAGCACTGCCCCCCTTTCAGCGTCCATCTGGATCAGACCGGCTGGTTTCAGCGCGCCAAAGCCGCCTGGGTGGGACCCGGTGAGTGGCCGAACGAGCTGACCGTGCTCGCGAAGGCGCTGCGCCGCCACGGTGAAAAACTCGGGCTGGGCAACGGCGAGCAGGGCTATCGCCCCCACGTCACCCTGTCGCGCAAGGCGGGCGAGGCCCCCGGCGAGCTGCCTGCGCCGGATTTTCTGCTCAGGGCCGATCGCTTCTGCCTCTATCAATCCGTCAGCACGCCGGACGGCGTCCACTATGAACCGCTCGCCTGCTGGCCACTGCGGGCCCGCGTCAAAAACCCGCACCGCGAGGAGCTCACCCCATGATCTTCGATCCCCCCCTGCAGTCCGGGCAGCTGATCTCCCGCTACAAGCGCTTCCTGACGGATGTCGCGCTCGACAACGGCGAGGTGATCACCATCCACTGCGCCAATACCGGCGCCATGACCGGCTGCGCCCTGCCGGGCACCCGGGTCTGGTACTCCACATCCGACAACCCCAAGCGCAAGCTGCCAAACAGTTGGGAAATCGCCGAGAGCCCGGCGGGTCACTTCATCTGCGTCAACACGGCCCGTGCCAACCAGATCGCCCGAGAGCTCATCGAACAGGGCGCCCTCGCCCCCCTGGCAGGCTATGCCAGGCTGCGCACCGAAGTGAAATACGGGGAAGAGAACAGCCGCATCGACCTGCTGCTGGAAGATGACCACAGGCCGGATTGTTACATCGAGGTGAAATCCGTCACCCTGCTCGACGAGCGGGAGCAACCCGGCATGGGGTACTTCCCCGATGCGGTCACCACCCGCGGCGCCAAGCACTTGCGTGAATTAATGGCCATGAAGGCGGCAGGGCACCGGGCCGTGCTGCTGTTCATGGTATTGCACTCCGGCATCGCGAGAATGCGCCCTGCAGCCCATATCGATCCGCACTATAGTCAGCTTGTTGAACAGGCGATGGCGGCAGGGGTTGAAATTTTATGCTATCGCCCCCATGTTGGGGTGCAGGGCATGGTGGCTCAGGATTTTATCCCATTTGAATCTGACCATATGCTACCCGAGGGCGGAGAATAAATGCAGAACTGGGTAACATTATTGATAAGGCTTGTTTGCCTCCCGTTGACCCTTCTGCTATAGATGTCGCCCTCAATTTATGGATGGCACGGGTAGCGTGCTGAATTAGGAGACAGGGCATGCCAACAGGCGAAAACAGGAAATCTCTGGGCCCCCTGGCCATTGCGGGTGTAGAGCCTTACCAGATGAAAGCCGGTGAGGAGTACATGAATGACCAACAGAAGGTACATTTTCGCAAGATCCTGGGAGCCTGGCGCAACCAACTGATGCAGGAAGTTGACCGCACCGTCGACCACATGAAGGATGAGGCTGCCAACTTCCCGGATCCCGTGGATCGCGCCGCGCAAGAAGAAGAGTTTGCTCTCGAACTGCGCACCCGCGACCGTGAACGCAAGCTGATCAAGAAGATCGAGAAAACCTTGCTGCTGCTCGAAGAAGATGACTTCGGTTACTGCGAGCATTGCGGCATCGAGATCGGCATCCGCCGTCTGGAAGCCCGTCCGACCGCAGACCTCTGCGTGGACTGCAAGACGCTGGCCGAGATCAAGGAAAAACAGATGGCTGGCTGATGCCGCCCATCCACAGGAACGAAAAGGGAGCCCAGGCTCCCTTTTTTATTGAGCTTTTGGTCGGGCCGTCCCAGAATGCAGCCTCAATGCATCGCCTACCCGAATTGCCATGGTCATGACATCCCCCCCCTCCCGACGCCCCTATGTGGGCCGCTTCGCCCCCTCACCGTCCGGTCCGCTCCACTTCGGCTCCCTGGTCGCCGCCCTTGGCAGCTTCTTGCAGGCCAGGGCGCAGCAGGGACGCTGGCTGGTGCGCATCGAAGACATCGACCCCCCGCGGGAGATGCCGGGAGCGGCTGACCTTATCCTCACCACCCTGGAGGCACACGGTCTTGGCTGGGATGGGGAGGTGATGTTCCAGAGCGCGCGCCATGGCCGCTATGACGAGATCATCGATCAGCTCTATCGGGCCGGGGATCTCTACTGGTGCCGCTGTACCCGGCGCGAAATCATGGCCACAGGGGGGTTCTACAACGGTCATTGCCGCACCCTGGGGCTGACCGCCGAGGGGTGTGCCGCCCGTTTGCGCCAGCACCACCCGGTCTATCGGTTCGAGGATGCGCTGCAGGGAGAGATCACCGTCCCCGCGGCGCTGGCGGAGGAGGACTTCATCGTGCGCCGCCGGGACGGGCTCTACGCCTACAACCTGGCGGTGGTGGTGGATGACATGGACAGCGGCATCACCGAGATCGTCCGCGGCGCCGATCTGCTGGAGCCCACTGTGCGCCAGATTGCCCTCTACCAGACCCTGGGGGCAGAGGTGCCCGCCTGGGTGCATCTGCCGCTGGCGGTGCAAGCGGATGGCAACAAGCTCTCCAAGCAGAACCATGCGCCGGCGCTGTCGCAGGACGAGGTACGACCGGCCCTGTGGCAGGCGTTGCACTTTCTCGGTCAGTGCCCGCCGCCCGAGCTGATGGCGAGCCGGATCGACGAGATCATCGGCTGGGGCATCGCCCACTGGCAGCTGGTCCGGGTGCCCCGCCAGCAGAAGATCCCGCAAGGGCAAAGCTAGCCCCGGCTGCATTTCTTGCCCCAAAAGGACCAATCAAGGGGAAGCAGGCCACACCGTTTCTCATTTGGTTGGGGCTGAGCTATGATAGGCCGCTATTTTTTTGGCCTCCCGTCAATTTGAAGTCATAACGAGGTGTACCATTTTTTCCCAGATCGCAAACTTTTGCCGCAAAGTGCTCGGCAAGGAAGACGGCGAGCAGTCGGTGGAGTCCCCCATTCCGGCCCGTGTCGCCGGACAGCGCCGTACCTTGAGCCGTGACCAGCACCCGATTTCGCGCAAAGAGATCAGCGAGAATGCCCTCAAGGTGCTCTATCGCCTGAACAAGGGGGGCTATGAGGCCTACCTGGTCGGCGGCGGCGTCCGTGACCTGCTGCTCGGGAAGACCCCCAAGGATTTCGACATCGCCACCGACGCGACGCCGGAGCAAATCAAGGCGCTGTTCAGCAACTGCCGCCTCATCGGCCGCCGTTTCCGCCTGGCCCACATCGTCTTTGGTCGTGACGTGATCGAAGTGGCCACCTTCCGGGGCCACCACCATCAGGTCAATACCAGCAAGCATGTGTCGGCCCAGTCCGATGAAGGCATGCTGCTGCGGGACAACGTCTACGGCACCATCGAAGAGGATGCCGAGCGTCGCGACTTTACCGTCAACGCCCTCTACTACAGCGCCAAGGATTTCACCCTGCACGATTTCGAGGGTGGGCTGGAAGACCTGGCCGCGCGCAGACTGGAGCTCATCGGCGACCCCGAGACCCGCTACCGGGAAGATCCGGTGCGGATGCTGCGTGCCGTGCGCTTCGCCGCCAAGCTCGACATGACCATCAGCCCGCGCACCGCCGCGCCCATCCGGGAGCTGGCCCCGCTGCTGCAGGACATCCCGGCCGCCCGCCTGTTCGAGGAGACCCTCAAGCTGTTCCTGGCGGGGGATGGGCTGGCCACCTACAAGCTGCTGCGGGAATACGGGCTGTTCCAGCCGCTGTTCCCCCAGGTAGCCGCCCTGTTCACGCCCCACGGCAACTCGCCCTACGAGCAGTTCATCGAGCAGGCGCTGATGGACACCGATGCCCGGGTCCGTGAAGAGAAGCGCGTCACCCCCGCCTTCCTCTACGCCACCCTGCTGTGGGGCGCCGTCGAGGCCCGCGGCCGGGTGCTGGAAAACGAGAGCGGTCTGCCCTGGTACGATGCCTTCATGCTGGCCATCAACGAGGTGCTGGACAACCAGGTGCGGATCATCGCCGTGCCGCGCCGATTCACCACGGACGTGCGCGACATCTGGGCCCTGCAGCAGCGCCTGACCCGCCGCCAGGGCAAACACCCCGAGCGCGCCATGGAGCACCCGAAATTCCGTGCGGCCTTCGACTTCCTGTTGCTGCGCAACCGGGTCGAGCGCGGCCTCGGCGAGCTGGCGAGCTGGTGGGAGCGCTATGTGGCCTCCAACCCGGACGTGCGCCCGCAACTGCAACGGGAGGCGACCCGCCGCCCGGCGAGCGGCGAGCGCGCCGACTCCCGCAGCGGTGATGGCGAGAAGCGCAGCGGCAATGGCCGCAACCGCCGTCGCCCCCGTCGCCGCAAGCCGAAGTCGGCAGAGTAAGGATCCGCCGATGATCGAGGTCTTCGTCGCCATCGGCTCCAACCTGGCCGACCCCCTCGGCCAGGCTCGTCGCGCCATCGCCGCGCTGGCGACCCTGCCCGAGTCCGAGCTGCTGCAGACCTCCCACCTTTACGGCAGCCGCCCCATGGGCCCTGCGGATCAGCCGGACTACGTCAATGCCGTGGCGCGCCTTGCCACTCGCCTCAGCCCCCTGACGCTGCTGAACGAGCTGCAGCGCATCGAGCAGGCACAGGGGCGAGTGCGCAAGGATGAGCGCTGGGGCCCCCGGACCCTGGATCTCGATCTGCTGCTGTACGGCGACGAGGTCATCCGGCATGAGCGCCTGACGGTGCCTCACTATGGCATGAAGGAGCGGGAGTTCGTCCTGCTGCCCCTTGCCGAGATAGCCCCCTCCCTGGTGCTGCCCTGCGGCACCCCGCTCACCGAACTGGTTGCCCGCTGCCCGCGCAATGGACTCGCGATCCTGGCCGGTGCAGCAGGCGAGTAGAGAAGAGTAGGAACAACGTAATGAGCAAGATCACCACTACCCACCTGCAGAAGATGAAGCAGGACGGACAGAAAATCACCGCCATCACCGCCTATGACGCCACCTTCGCCAAGCTGTTCGACGACGAGGGCGCCCAGGTGCTGCTCATCGGCGACTCCCTCGGCATGGTATTGCAGGGCGGAGACGACACCCTGGCGGTCAGCATGGACGAGATGGTCTATCACACCCGCTGCGTGGTGCGCGGCACCACCAATGCCCTGGTGGTGACCGACATGCCGTTCATGAGCTACGCCACCCCGGAGCAGACCTACCAGAACGCGGCGCGCCTGATGGCGGCCGGTGCCCGCATGGTGAAGATGGAAGGGGGGGACTGGCTGTGTGACTCCATCCGCCACCTCACCCGTAACGGGGTGCCGGTGTGCGGCCATCTCGGCCTGACCCCGCAATCCGTCCACGTGTTTGGCGGCTTCAAGGTGCAGGGGCGCGACGAGTTCCACGCCCAGGAGATCTACCGCCAGGCGCTGGAGCTGCAAGCGGCTGGCATCCAGTTGCTGGTACTCGAGTGCGTGCCCGTCTCTCTGGCAGAGCGCATCACCAAGGCGCTGCGCATTCCGGTGATCGGCATCGGTGCCGGCCCTGCCACCGACGGCCAGATCCTGGTGATGCACGATGCCTTCGGCATCACCTCCGGTTATGTGCCCAAGTTCACCAAGAACTTCCTGGCCGAGACCGGTGACATGCGTGCCGCCATTCGTCTCTACGTGCAGCAGGTGAGCGAGGGGACCTTCCCCGGCCCCGAGCACTGCTTCAACTGACTTTCTGTCGTCATGAGCGCGGGGGCCTGTGCCCCCGTCTCTCACTCCCCCCTGACGACCCCCTCTTTTATTGATTCATCTGAAGGTGAACTGACGATGTTGGTTGTGAACAATCCCGCCGCGCTGCGCGAGCAGATCGGTCAATGGCATCGCGAAGGCCGCGCCATCGCATTCGTGCCCACCATGGGCAATCTGCATCAGGGTCATCTCACCCTGGTCGAGGAGGCCCGCCGCCATGGCGACAAGGTGGTGGTCAGCATCTTTGTGAACCCCTTGCAGTTCGACAAGGCCGAGGATCTCGCCAACTACCCCCGCACCCTGGAGCAGGATTGCGCCGCCCTGGAGGCCGCCGGTGTCGACCTGGTCTTCACCCCGACGCCGGAGATCATGTATCCCCAGGGGCTCGCCAGCCAGACCTTCGTCGAGGTGCCCGGCATCTCCAGCCTGCTGGAAGGGGCGCTGCGTCCGGGGCATTTTCGCGGGGTCAGCACCGTGGTCACCAAGCTGTTCAATCTGGTACAGCCGAACGTGGCCTGCTTTGGCGAGAAGGATTACCAGCAGCTCGCGCTCATTCGCAAGATGGTGGCCGACATGGCCATGCCCATCGAGATCGTGGGCGTGCCGACCGTGCGGGCCGAAGACGGGCTTGCCCTCTCTTCGCGCAACGGCTATCTGACCGCTGCCGAACGGGCCATTGCCCCCGAGCTCGCGCGCACCATGAACTGGATTGCCGGGCAGATTGAAGCGGGGAACAGTCACCTTCCCTCCCTGGTTGCCCAGGCCAGCCAGCGCCTCGACAACGCGGGATTCAGGACGGATGCCATCGACATCGTCGATGCCGACACCCTGGAATCCGCCAGCGCCGAGAGCCAGCGCCTGGTGATCCTGATGGCCGCCTATCTGGGCAAGGCCCGCCTCATCGACAACCGGGTCGTCGCCCTGCGGGGTTGAGACACGGCAAGGAGACCACGATGTCCAAGAAGGTTTACTGCATCGCCCAGTTCCAGCCCAAGCCGGGCCAGGAGCAGGCCCTGTTCCGCGTCCTGCAAGGGCTCGAACCCGACACCCTGCGTGAAGATGGCTGCCTGCAGTACATCGTCACCCGCCATATCCAGAGCCCCTTTGCCGAGGGGGAGAGCTTCCCCATCGTCTTCAACGAGATCTGGCGCGACATGGCGAGCTTCGAGGCCCACTGCCAGCGCGCCGGTATCAAGGCCTTCTTCGAGCGCTACTGCCTCGCGGATGATGGCCTCGCGGCCAAGTGGAACGTCTGCGTCTACAGCGACGAGCCCGCGGACTACGATGCCCCGGCCCTCTGAGACCGACATGTGCAAATAAAAAGGCGCCCGAGGGCGCCTTTTTGCTGGCAGGTGCGCGCCTCAGTGGCGCAGACCGGTGCCGCGGGAGATGAGCCACCAGGCCATCCCGTAGAGCACCAGGATGAAGCCGATGATGATGAGATAGGCGGTGCCGAGGGGCACGTCGGAGATCCCGAGGAAGCCGTAGCGGAACGCGTTCACCATGTAGATGATGGGGTTCACCTGGGAAACCCCCTGCCAGAACGGCGGCAGCAGGGTGATGGAGTAGAAGACGCCCCCCAGATAGGTCAGGGGAGTCAGGATGAAGGTCGGGATGATGCTGATGTCATCAAACGACTTCGCGAACACCGCGTTGATGAGCCCCCCCAGGGAGAAGAGGATGGAGGTGAGCAGCACGGTCACGCAGACGCTGAACAGGTGATGGATCTGCAGCGGCACGAAGAACAGCGACACCAGGGTGACGATGAGGCCGACACAGAGGCCGCGCGCCACGCCACCGCCCACATACCCCGCGATGATGATGTAGTTGGGCACCGGCGCCACCAGCAGCTCCTCCACGTTGCGCTGGAACTTGGCGCTGTAGAAGGAGGAGGCGACGTTGGAGTAGGAGTTGGTGATGACCGACATCATGATGAGGCCGGGCACGATGAACTCCATGTAGCTGAAGCCACCCATGTCACCGATGCGCGAGCCGATGAGGTT
Source organism: Aeromonas sp. PS2Canimalfood6 (assembly GCF_048276795.1). NCBI lineage: Bacteria > Pseudomonadati > Pseudomonadota > Gammaproteobacteria > Aeromonadales > Aeromonadaceae > Aeromonas > Aeromonas sp. PS2Canimalfood6. The sequence continues at coordinate 14,776 of NZ_JBLUXC010000043.1, read as the reverse complement.
GCCGAAGATGACGAAGTAGAGGCTCATGGTGATGGCGGGCGGCACCAGGGTCTGGATCCAGATCCGGGTGAAGCGGCTCACTTCCTTGGCCAGAATGCTCTTGAAGGCGATGTAATAGGTCATGGGGTTCATGCTTTGCGACCCTCCTCTACCAGATTGACGAACAGCTCTTCCAGCCGGTTCGCCTTGTTGCGCATGCTGAGCACCTTCACCCCCTGGGCGGAGAGCTGCTCGAACAGGCTGTTGAGGGACTGGCTCTTCTCCAGCTCCACTTCCAGGGTGTTCTCATCCTGCATCCGGCCGTTGAACTCGGGCAGGGCCGGAACGCTGGAGCCCGGCACCAGATCCAGCAGGAAGGTCTCGCGACCCAGCTTGCCGAGCAGGCTCTTCATGCTGGTGTTCTCGATGAGACGGCCCTTGTCGATGATGCCGATGTTGCGGCACAGCATCTCGGCCTCTTCCAGGTAGTGGGTGGTCAGGATGATGGTCACCCCCTGCTCGTTGAGATCCTTGAGGAAACTCCACATGGAACGGCGGATCTCGATGTCCACCCCGGCGGTCGGCTCATCCAGGATCAGCAGCTTGGGCTCATGCATCAGGGCGCGGGCGATCATCAACCGGCGCTTCATGCCACCGGAGAGAGTGCGGGCCGCCATGTCGCGCTTGTCCCACAGATCGAGCTGACGCAGGTACTTCTCGGCGCGCACCTTGGCCTCGGCCCGCGGCACTCCATAGAAACCGGCCTGGTGAGTCACTATCTGGCTCACCTTCTCGAACTGGCTGAAGTTGAACTCCTGGGGCACCAGGCCGAGCTGGGACTTGGCCAGCTCCAGATCGGTATCGATGTCATGACCGAATACCTTCACCTTGCCGGCACTCTTGTTGACCAGTGAGCTGATCACGCCGATGGTGGTGGATTTGCCCGCCCCGTTGGGACCGAGCAGGGCGAAGAAATCCCCCTGTTTGACGGTGAGATCGATGCCCTTGAGGGCTTCGACGCCCCCCTGATAGGTCTTCTTCAGACCGCTGATTTCCAATGCGTTCATTGCAACCCCTGTGATGGATGAGCCCATCTCGAGACAGAAAAGGCGGCTGTGACGCCGCCTGAAGACAGTCGATGGCGGGCCGGCCAGCCTGCCTTGCTACTTCGGACCCGGCTTACTCTTGCGGTACGACCTTGCCGATGAAAGGCAGGTTACGGTACTTCTGGGCGTAGTCAATGCCACAGCCCACCACGAACTCGTCCGGGATGGAGAAGCCAAGCCAGTCCACCGGCACCTGAACCTCGCGGCGGGACGGTTTGTCCAGCAGGGTGCAGATGGCCAGGGATTTCGGCTCGCGCAGGGAGAGGATCTCGCGCACCTTGTTGAGGGTGTAACCGGTGTCGATGATGTCCTCCACGATCACCACGTCCTTGCCTTTGATGTCGTCATCCAGATCCTTGAGGATGCGCACGTCACGGGTGCTGTGCATACCGGAGCCGTAGCTGGAGGCAGTCATAAAGTCCAGGGTGATGGGCAATTGGCACTGACGGCAGAGATCCGCCAGGAAGACGCAGGAGCCGCGCAGCAGGCCGATCATGACCACTTCCTCGGAGCCCTGGTAACGGGCGGTAATCTCTTCACCCAGCGTGGCGATCCGGGCTGCAACCTCGGCCTCGGGGATCATCACCTCGACAATGTGTTTCATCACATACTCCAATAATGACCAAAGGGTTATTGGCCGTTCATTAACGTCAAAACCGAGGATTCTACCACTCCAACCAGTGGGCGTCAGGCATACGTGATGCTTTTATCGGCTTATTTTAATTGATAGAGTTAGCAAGCCTTCGGGCATTATCGGTGACAATACTATAAACACCATAATCAATAACTATTAGATGAAAAAACTATGGAACCACGCGCAGAAATAAGACGTCGAACCCGGCTTTCGCCGGAGGCTCGCCGTGATCAATTGATGGAGTGTGCCGTCGAGGTATTTTCCCGTCGCGGCATCGGCCGTGCGGGGCATGCCGAGATAGCCGAACAGGCAAAGGTCTCGGTTGCGACCGTTTTTAACTATTTCAATACTCGTGAAGATCTGGTCGACGAAGTGCTGACAGAAATCGAAGCCTTCGTACAGCAGATCCTCGAACAGGCCTACAACGGTCAGGGCTCCGCCAGGGAGAGCATTCACCGCCACGTGAAGCTGTTCGTTGACGCCGCCTATGACAAGCCCGATCACGCCAGCATCTGGCTGGAGTGGAGCTCCTCGGTGCGGGAAGAAGTGTGGCCTCGCTACACCCGGCTGCTGGACAAGGCGCTGGAGCGCATTGCCCCCCACCTGCAACGGGCCATCGACAACGGCGAGATTCAGAGCGTGCTGTCGGCGCAGGATCTGGCCCGCTCCCTGACCGGTTTTGGCTATGTGATGATGCAGATGATCAATCAGCCGCAGCGTCCGAGCCGGGAAGAGGTGACGGATTTCCTGTTCAAGTACGTGACGGCCCCCATCCAGGCCAGCTGACTCGCGCAGATGTTGACAAAGCGGCGCCGGGCTTTACAGCCCGGCGCCGCTTTTTTGTCCGCTCCCCGCCGTATCAGTGGTTTGCATAACCCCAGCGACTGGTCAACTCATGCTCAACACCCAGGTGGTCGAGGATGCGGGCGACCATGAAGTCCACCAGATCCTCGATGCTTTTGGGTTCATGGTAGAACCCTGGCGCCGCCGGCATGATGGTCACACCAAGACGGGCAAGCTTGAGCATGTTCTCCAGATGGATCGCCGAGAAGGGGCTCTCCCGGGGAACCAGAATCAGCTGGCCCCGCTCCTTGATCACCACGTCCGCCGCCCGCTCCAGCAGGTTGTCCGAGGTGCCGTTGGCAATGGCCGAGACGGTGCCCATGGAGCAGGGGCAGACCACCATCTGTTTGGGGGCCGCCGAGCCGGAAGCCACCGGCGAGAACCACTCCTCCTTGCCGCAGGCGACGATCTGACCCTCTTTGGCACCATAATGGCGACAGAGGTACGCCGACAGCTCCCTGGGGGAGCCCGGCCAATCCTGCTGCTGCTCGGTCTTGAGCACAACCCTGGCCGCCGAGGAGGCGAGCAGGAAGACCCGATAGTCCGCCTGCACCAGGCATTCCAGCAGGCGCAGGGCATAGGGAGCGCCGGAGGCGCCGGTCAGCGCCAGAGTGATGGCCTTGTTCATGATGTGCTCTGCTGCTCCTTGAGGCGGGCGATCAGCTTGTCGTGAATGCCGCCGAACCCGCCGTTGCTCATGATCAGAATATGATCCCCTGGGCGGCTCTCGGCCACCAGGGCGCCAATCAGGGCGTCAAGGGCCTCGAATACCCGGGCAGGCCGGGTCATGTGGGCCGTCACCTCCCCCAGATCCCAGCCGATGTTGGGGGGCTGGAAGAAGAACACTTCGTCGGCACCGTCGAAGCAACCGGCCAGCTCCTCCTTGTGAACCCCGAGCTTCATGGTGTTGGAGCGGGGCTCCAGCACCGCCAGGATGCGAGCCTTGCCCACCTTGGCGCGCAGTCCGCCCAGGGTGGTCTCGATGGCGGTGGGGTGGTGGGCGAAGTCATCGTAGACGCTGATGCCGGCCACTTCCCCTTTCAGCTCCATGCGCCGCTTGGGGGACTTGAACTGGCAGAGGGCGTTGATCCCGTGCTCCACCATGACACCGGCATGACGGGCGGCGGCGATGGCCATCAGACCGTTGTTGACGTTGTGCTCTCCGATGCACTCCCAGTGCACCTCCCCCTGCTTGACCCCATCCAGCCACACCTCGAAGGCGGAGCCGTCGTCCGCCAGCTTGACCGCCTTCCACTTGGCGTCGTCCTGACCCACCAGCTCCACCTCGCTCCAGCAGCCCATCTCGCGCACGGCGGTAAGGTTGTCATCGCCTTTGGGGAAGAGCACCCGGCCGTTGCTCGGCACGGTGCGCATCAGGTGGTGGAACTGGCGCTGGATGGCGGCGAGATCCGGGAAGATGTCCGCGTGGTCGAACTCCAGGTTGTTCATCACCAGGGTGCGCGGGTGATAGTGGACAAACTTGGATCGCTTGTCGAAGAAGGCGCAGTCATATTCGTCCGCTTCAATCACAAAGAAGGGAGCCGAGCCGAGACGGGCGGAAACCGGGAAGTTGCCCGGCACGCCGCCGATGAGGAAACCGGGTTCCAGCTTGGCATACTCCAGCACCCAGGCCAGCATGCTGGCGGTGGTGGTCTTGCCATGGGTGCCCGCGACGGCCAGCACCCAGCGATCTTTCAGCACGTGCTCCAGCAGCCACTGGGGGCCGGAGATATAGGGCAGATTGCGGTCCAGCACATATTCCACACAGGGGTTGCCACGGCTCATGGCATTGCCGATCACCACCAGATCCGGCGCCGGATCGAGCTGGGAGGGGTCGTAGCCTTCGGTCAGTTCGATGCCCTGTTGCTCGAGCTGGGTGCTCATGGGGGGATAGACGTTGGCGTCGGAGCCGGTCACCCGATAGCCAAGCTGTTTTGCCAACACCGCCAGACCACCCATGAAGGTGCCGCAGATCCCGAGAATGTGAATGTGCATACCGCTGCCTTTTCCAGTAAAGGGAGTGCGCATTCTAGGGTCTGTTGACCCGGTGGCACAAGCCGCGCCCATGGGGAGCGAAGGCATCCGCGCCCGCAGACGACAGAAATCGGGCAAGCGCAGGTAAAAGCCACCCTCCAGCACGCCACCCGGCCCTTGAAATATGGTCATTTGACGGGACATCGCTATAATGTCGGCCTGCAAACTTGACTCCAACACTCAAAGGAAACGTCATGAGCCTGAACCTGGTACCGGCCGGCAAGAGCCTGCCTGACGACATCTACGTCATCATCGAAATCCCGCAGAACGCCGACCCGATCAAATACGAAGTCGACAAGGACAGCGGCGCCATCTTCGTTGACCGTTTCATGTCCACCCCGATGTTCTACCCGTGCAACTACGGTTACGTGAACGCCACCCTGTCCCTGGACGGGGATCCGGTCGACGTGCTGGTTCCGACTCCCTACCCGCTGCTGGCCGGCTCCGTCATCCGCTGCCGCCCGGTCGGCGTGCTGAAGATGACCGACGAATCTGGCGAAGACGCCAAGATCGTGGCCGTTCCCCACTCCAAGCTGACCAAGCAGTACGATCACATCCAGGATGTGAACGATCTGCCCGAGCTGCTGAAAGCCCAGATCCAGCACTTCTTCGAGCGCTACAAAGAGCTGGAAGCGGGCAAGTGGGTCAAGGTGGAAGGTTGGGGCGACAAGGCCGCTGCCGAAGCCGAAATCAAGACCTCTGCCGAGCGTTACGCTGCAAAATAAGCGTATTCCTCGCAAAAAAGGCGCCTTATGGCGCCTTTTTTATGGGGCGTTGCGGGGACGCTCCGGGGGGATCCCCCTGGATATAGAGGTCGCGCCCATTTTGCCGATAGGGGCGGTAATAGTCATCACCGCAGCGATATTCCTGACCGGCACCTCCCACCAGATCGCAGTTGACCGGCAGCACCTCCAGCCACTTGATGGCCTGCTGGAATCGCAGCCACTCCTGCCATTCATGCTCCCGGGCCAGCTGATCCCGCAGGGCGAAGGTATCCGCGCTGGACAATCCCTGATTGACGATGACCTGCCCCGCCAGCGCCGGCGTGGCCACCAATATCAGCAGAAACCGTGAAACAAGCTTCATGATGATTTCCCCCATGACTTATTTCCTGAATTAAATTTAAAGTCAGATCAGATAATTACCAATATATCTGTCACCAGACCAATCCAAATGCCGGTCACTCACCTAGTTGTTTATTATCAACCCAGGCGGAGGCGCACCATGAAACTGGCACAAGGCTTTCTGTGCAGTCTGCTCTTCGGCACCATGGCGCAGGCCAACGAGATCAACCTGAGCTGGCAGTGGCAATCTGCGGATGGTCAGCAAAAGCACCTGCAATTGACGGCGGATGAGCGCACCTTTTCAGCCAGCCGTCACGAGATGACACAGCTCGACACCGCCCTCAACTTCCCGCTGGAAACACTCTACTCCTACATCAGTCCGCGCCTCTACAACAGCATCAACCAGATCAACCAGCACAGCCCGGAGACGGCCACCAAGTTCCGCAACCTGGAACAGGCCTTTACCCTGCACGACAGCAGCCTCGAATCCGCCCAGTTCTGGCAGGCCTACCGGCAATATCAGGAGGACGCCTTCTACGAGATGCGGGTCCAGCCCTGCGTGCACCCGGCCAACCAGAAGCTGCCCTGTGTGCGCCCCAACTACTCCCAGCTGTTCTATCAGTTCAAGGGAGACCTCAAACCCCTGGCACAGCAGTTTTCGGCCAAGGATCTCGCCACCAGCGTCACCCTGCTGCAGGAGTGGCTGAGCGGCATCCCCACCCCGCCCGAGCAGATGGACCACTTCGCTCCGCCCTTGCAGGCCCTGCAGGACAACAAGGCCGACAGCGACGAGAAGGCGCTGCTCATGGCCAGTCTGCTGGCGGAGCTGGCGCCCCAGTACAGCCTCAGCATCATCTATCCGAACATCAGCATCGGCAGCGTCTCGCCGGCCTGGCTCGCCATCACGGCCGACAGCGGCCTTGAGGGAGACACCCTGGTGATCGGCAATCAGCGCCACGTGCTGCTCACCGGTTCTCCCCTGCTGGCCCAGCAGATAACGATGGCCCAGATTCCCTTGATCAGCGAACCGCTCTACTAGCCTCTTCTGACCATCACTTGCTTTTGATGGATGACATGCCATCCTTGCCGCCGTCATTGGGGGGATGGCGACCATGTTGACAAGATCACCGTCGCACCCTGCATTATTTAACACTTTTTAAACAGATCCGATCAGTTTAGGATGTTCAGGGTCCCATTCCCTCGACCCAAAAATCGTTATAACATCACAAAGGAGTGTCATCCGGATGAAACATCTCGTGCTTACTCTGGCGCTGCTGCCAACCCTGGTCATGGCCCACAACATCAAGGAATCAACCCAGGTGCCGCTGGTCAACATCAGCGACAAGGGGGAGCTGGTGCTCAAGGAGAAGGAGATCAGCTATCAGCCCTGGCAGAGCAAGGTCCTGACCGGCAAGGTCTTCCTGATCCAGCACATCGCGGGTCGCTCCAGCGCCAAGGAGCTCAATGCCCCCATGATCGAGGCGATCAAGGCGGCCAAGCTGCCCCACGACAAGTACCAGACCGTCACCATCATCAACAGCAATGACGCCATCTGGGGCACGTCCGGTTTCGTGAAGAGCAGTGCCGAGGACAGCAAGAAGGAGTTCCCCTGGTCCGCCATGGTGCTGGATGCCAAGGGGATGGCCCGCAACGCCTGGGCGCTTACCCCGGAAAGTTCGGCCATCATACTGCTGGATAAAGAGGGCAAGGTGCTGTTTGCCAAAGATGGCCAGCTCGATGCCGCCGAGATAACCAAGGTGATGGGGCTCATCCAGTCCCATCTCTGAATCAGAGAGAAGGGCGCTGATGGCGCCCTTTCCACAAGGGTCTATGGGTCGTTCCACACTGACAATCTGGGTGTTGCTGCTGGGCTGGTTGTGGATGCAACCGGCGCTGGCACAGCACCCTCTTGAAGCAGCCCTGCCCGATCACGGTCATGCCTGCACCCTCTGCGTCCTGCATCTGGATGGCAAGCTGGCACTGACGCCGACCCCCGTTCTCCCTCCCCTCTCCTCTGGCATCGACCGGTATATCGGCACTCCCCAACCGAGGGCGGCCACCGGCACCACGGGACATCGCCGTATCCGCGCCCCGCCGCCCCTTCATTGTTTCTTTTTTTGAACCAATCTTTTCTCTATTTATTCAAAAGGATTAACGATGAAAGCAGTCACCCTGTTGCTGGCCGCTGCCGCCTTCGGCGCCCAGGCCAATCACGACGAACACGAAAGTCACAGCCACGGTGCCCATGAGCACGGTCACGGTCACCTCAACCTGGTACTCGACGGCAACCAGCTGATGATCGAGTTGCAAGCCCCTGCCGCCGATCTGGTGGGCTTCGAGCATGCCGCCAACACCGATGAGGAGAAAGCGCAGTATGCCAAGGCGGTGGCCCGCCTCCAGCAGCCCGACGCCCTCTTCCGTTTCGACCCGGCCGCCGGCTGCAAGCTGACCCAGCAAGAGCTGCAGGAAGCCAAGGAAGATCATGACCATGAGCACGAGCACGAGCACGAGCACGAGCACGAGCACGACAAGGCTGATGGCGCTCACGATGAACACCATCACGACGACGCGGGCCATGCGGACATGGGGGCCATGTACACCTACACCTGCGCTACCCCGGCCAAGCTCACCGGTCTCGAGGCCACCCTGTTCAGCCTCTACCCGAGCCTGGAGAAGCTGAGCGTGCAGGGCATACTGCCCACCGGCCAGACCGCCGCCGAACTGACTCCGTCCGCCAACAAACTGGGCTGGTAACACCATGAAACATGCCGTGGTTGAGATCCGTGATCTGGCCTTTGCCTGGCCGGGTCACGAAGCCGTCCTCGATCTGCCCGCCCTTCGCATCCACGAGGGTGAGCGCGTCTTCATCAAGGGCCCATCGGGTTGTGGCAAGTCCACCCTGCTCGGGTTGCTGGCCGGCATCCAGACCGCCAACCACGGCACCCTGGAGGTGCTGGGCCAGCCCCTGGCCCGGCTTTCCGGCCGCGCCCGTGACCAGTTCCGGGCGGCCAATCTGGGGTACATCTTCCAGCAGTTCAATCTGCTGCCGTTTCTCTCGGTGCAGGACAACGTCACCGCTGCCCTCACCTTTTCACCCGCCAAGCGGGCCCGCCTGGCAGGGAGCCCCGAGCAGGAGGCGCGCCGCCTGCTGGCAGAACTGCAACTGCCGGATGAGGCACTCCATCGCCCCGTCCACGCCCTCAGCATCGGCCAGCAGCAGCGGGTTGCCGCCGCCCGCGCCCTCATAGGCTCCCCTCCTCTGGTGATAGCCGACGAGCCCACCTCGGCCCTGGACACCGACAACCGGGCCGCCTTCATCCGGCTGCTGTTCGAGGAGTGCGACAAGCAGGGGTCTACCCTGGTCTTCGTCAGTCACGATCCCTATCTGGAGCCCCTCTTCCCCCGGGTGGAGAACCTGCAACAGCTCAACCGGAGGGCGGCATGACCACACGCCATCATCTCGCAGCCCATCCGGCCATCTCCCCTTCACTGCGGAGGCTTTCATGCTGAAACTCGCCCTGCAAAGTCTCTGGGCCCGTCGCCTCACCGCCGGGCTCACCCTGCTGGCCGTCGCCATCAGCGTCACCCTGCTGCTCGGGGTGGAGCGGGTGCGCAGTCAGGCACGGGACAGCTTCGCCAACACCGTCTCCGGCACCGATCTCATCGTCGGCGCCCGCTCCGGCCAGGTGAACCTGCTGCTCTATTCGGTGTTTCGCATCGGCAACCCCACCAACAACGTGGGCTGGGACTCCTACCAGGCCATCAAGGCCAGGCCCGGTATCGCCTGGACCATCCCCCTCTCCCTTGGCGACTCCCACAAGGGGTTTCGCGTGCTCGGCACCAATGGGGACTACTTCACCCACCTGAAGTACGGCCAGCAGCAGGCGCTCGTCCTGCGCGAAGGTCGCCCTTTCGAAACACCGTTTGAAGCGGTGCTGGGTGCCCAGGTGGCCGAAAAGCTCGGCTATCACCTGGATCAATCCATCGTCATCGCCCATGGCGCCGGCAACACCTCGTTCAGCCAGCACGACAACATGCCGTTCAAGGTGGTGGGGATCCTGGCCCCCACCGGCACCCCCATCGATCGCACCATTCATGTGCCGCTGGCGGGCATAGAGGCGATCCACCTGGGCTGGGACACCGGTCGTCACAGCAAGAACGTGACCCCGGAACAGGCGATGGCGCTGGATCTCACCCCCAAGACCATCACCGCCTTCATGGTGGGGCTGAGCAACCGGATCCTGGCGTTCCAGTTGCAGCGCAGCGTCAACACCTATCCCAGGGAGCCCCTGATGGCCATCCTGCCGGGAGCCGCCCTGCAGGAGCTCTGGGGGCTGATGAGCGTGGCGGAGACCGCCCTGTCGGTGATCGCGGGCTTCGTGGTGGTGGCGGGCCTCATCGGCATGCTGACCACCCTGCTCGCCGGCCTCAACGAGCGGCGCCGCGAGCTCGCCATTCTGCGCTCGCTGGGGGCGGGCCCTGCCCACCTCTTCCTGCTGCTGGCGCTGGAGGCGATGGCGCTCACCACGGCGGGCATCGCCCTCGGGGTGGCCGCGCTCTATCTCGGTCAGGGGCTTGCTAGCCCCTGGCTGCTCAGCCACTATGGCCTGCAAATGAGCCTGGGTCTGCCGAGCGCCTATGAGTGGCAACTGCTGGGCCTGGTCTGGCTGGCGGGCATGGTGATCGGGCTGCTGCCTGCCGCCCGCGCTTACCGCTACAGCCTGAGCGACGGCATGAGCATTCGCGTCTGACCCGACGCATCCGACCAAGAGAGAAGAACAGATGATGAAGTGGAAAATAGTGGCGCTGCTGGCCAGCCTGCTGGTGCTGCCTGCCATGGCTGCAGATTACAAGACCATCGACTGGGATATCCTCATCCCGGAGGGGGAAAAACTGCTGCCACCGCCCCAGGTCAGCCATGATGGCGACTTCTCCTCGGTGCCCCAGCCGGTGGGGGGCGTCAACAAGAAGCTGGACAATCAGGAGGTGCGGATCCCCGGGTTCGTGGTGCCCCTGGAAGGGGATGCCAAGACCATCACCGCCTTCCTGCTGGTCCCCTACTTCGGCGCCTGCATTCACGTGCCGCCCCCGCCCACCAACCAGGTGATCTACGTGAGCTACCCCAAGGGGGCGCCGGTGGATGACCTCTGGGACGCCATCTGGGTCAAGGGCAAGATGCACACCGTCAGCTCCAGCCACGAGATGGCCACCGCTTCCTACTCCATGGACGCGGTCGAGGTCAGCGTCTACGAAGAGTGAGCCCCTGATGGCCTCCCCCGGGAGGCCATTTTTTTATCCCGTGACGACCCCGGCAAAGGGATTGTTCATGGATCTGGTTGGAGTAACATTCACTACCAGACCTTGCCATCACGGAGCCAGCATGGCTGACCTGCCCCCCAAGAAAGAGAGTTCCATCCTGAGCAGCCAGGAGCAGACCCTGCGCCTGGCCCGCAGCCGCGGCATCGATGGCATGCTCACCCGCAACAGCGACAGCACCTTCGAGCAGCGCGCCACCTTTCGCCAGTTGGCGGAGCAGGCTACCCGCCAGCGCAATCTGGAATCCATCATGGTGATGGCCGCGCGCCACTGCGAAGAGACCGCCGCCGGCGGCGAGATAGACAGCGACTGGCTCACCCGCTTCCTGCAACTGGCCGAAGACATCAGCATGACCCCCATGCAGCAGTTGTGGGGCCGCATCTTCGCCCTGGAAGTCGCCACCCCGGGCCGCTTCTCCATCCGTGCCCTCAACACCCTCAAGGAGATGACCCAGCGCGAAGCCCAGCTGTTCCAGCGCATCTGCGCCCTCTCCTGCCACTACGAGGGCAGCGACGAGCAGCGTCTGCTGCTGGGCATGCACAAGGGGGCCAGCCTGCTCAGTCGCGCCAAGGTCACCCGGATGGGGCTCGGCAAATACCGGGTGCCCTACAGCGCCCTGCTGCTGCTGTGTGATCTCGGGCTGCTGCACCGTGGCGAGCTCGAATCCGGTCCCCTGCCCGCCGACGGGGTCGAGCTGGCCTTTGGCAACCAGCGCTGGCGTTTGCGCCAACGCCAGAGCAACCTCACCCTGCTCTATTACCGGCTCACCCCCATCGGCAACGAGCTTGCCCTGCTGCTGGACGAGCCCCCTTTAGAGGAGTACCTGCAGGATCTGAAGACCCTGCTCTCCACCCACCTGCAGATAGAGACCCAGATGTCGGCCCCGGTCAGCGAGCCGGATCTGCCCGCCTGAGGCTGGCGGAGGCCCAGGCCCCGCCTTGCCAAATTGCGAAACCCGCCACGCCATTGCCAAAACGGCTCCCAAAAAGCGAATCCTGACGGCAGGGGCAGACGCGAGCCCGGGCCATGTTCCCCCCTCTGCGGGTTTTGAGCACAAAAGAGACATATAGAACGCAATTTAAGCGTTTTTGGGCACTCTGGTGTACGAATTGCAACCAGACTCTCTTTCCTCTGTCAGGCAGGAAGTACCATGAGAGTCAATCAACCCGTTACCCAGCGTGAGCGCCTCTACCCGTCGCACCAGAACCTGATCTCCACCACGGATCTGGAGAGCCGCATCACCTATGCCAACGACGAGTTCTGCCAGATAGCCGGCTTCACCCTGGAGGAGCTGCAAGGGGCCCCTCACAACCTGGTCCGCCACCCCGACATGCCGCCCCAGGCGTTTGCCGACATGTGGCGCCATCTGCGGGAAGGCAAAAGCTGGATGGGCCCGGTCAAGAACCGCTGCAAGAACGGGGATCACTACTGGGTCAACGCCTTCGTCACCCCCAGCGACAAGGTGGTGGAGTACCAGTCGGTGCGCACGGCGCCGGACGACGCGGTCAAACAGCGTGCGGAGCGGGTCTATGACGAGATGCGCCGCGGCAAGACCCCCCGGGCCCTGCGCCTGCCCCCCTGCTGCCACACCCTGGGGATCCACCTCTGCCTGATGGCACTGCTGGCCAGCCTGGTCACCCTCGGCTATCAGCACGGCCCGGGCTGGCCTCTGCTCATCGGTGCCCTGCCCCTGGTGGTTGCGCTCGTCATCTGCCAGACCCTCTCCCGGCGCCTCGCCCGGCTGGAGACCCTGGCCCGCCACCGTTTCGACAACCCCTTGATGCAACTGCTGTATACCGGCCGGGTCGATCGTCTGGCTGCCGTCGAGCTCGCCATGAAGATGAATCAGGCCGAGTTCAATGCGGTGCTGGCCCGCACCCAGCAGACCTGCCAGCAGATCGTGCAGGCGGCGCAGACGGATCTGAACAATGCCGAGTCCATCACCGGCAACCTGCAACAACAGCAGGCCCAGACCAACCAGGTCGCGACCGCCATCACCGAGATGACGGCGTCCATTCGCGAAGTCTCCCACAGCTCGAGCGCCTCCTCGGACAGCCTGGACAACACCGCCGTGCTGTTTCGGGAGGGCAATCGCAGCGTGCTCGATACCGTGGCGGCGGTGGAAGGGGTTCACGGCGAGCTGCTCACCTCCCGCGCCGTGATAGAGGCGCTGGCCAGCCAGTGCCGCGCCATCGACGGCATCCTGGACGTCATCAACAACATCGCCAACCAGACCAACCTGCTGGCCCTCAATGCGGCCATCGAGGCGGCCCGGGCGGGCGAGTCCGGTCGCGGCTTCTCGGTGGTGGCGGACGAAATCCGCACCCTGGCCATCAAGACCCAATCCTCCACCGGCGAGATCCAGCAGATGATAAGCCTCTTGCAGGCCAGCGCCGACGATGCCCAGCAGGCCATGGCGCAGGGGGAGCAGCTCTCCGCCAGTTGCCGCCTCAAGGCCTCCGCCACCGGCGACGTGCTGCAGCAAATAAGCGATCGCCTGCTGCAGGTGACCGCCGGCAGCAACCAGATAGCCCAGGCGGTGCAGGAGCAATCCCTGGTCACCCAGGACATCCACCACAGCGTGCTGAACATCAAGCGCCTCGCCGATGACTCCAGTCAGGGCAGTCAGCATGCAGTGCAGGGGGTTGTGGCGCTGGTGCGGCAACTCGGGGAACTGGAGCGGCTGGTGCGCCAGTTTCAGCAACGCCCCTCCCCCCATGCCGCCAGTGCGCCCTTGCCTGGCGACCAACCCCTGCTCGCCCGCTAAGCCTTCAAGGAGGAAACCAGACCCAAAGACCGTGCGCTAACAACAAAAAGGGCCCCTGTCGTCACCGGCAGCGGGCCCATTTATCTCTTGTGAAAAGTGCGGTTCTGGCCGTATGGGTACGCCCATACCATCACTGCCCCAACCTTGATGCCCTCGTCCTGGCTTCTACACCACACCTCACTCAACAGAGTGACAGCCCCGCAGTTCATTTCCCCGTCCAAATGCGCAGCGAGCATTAAAGCAGCTCAATTTATTGATCTTGCCCGAGAAATCATTCACTCCCCCTTCCCTAAAAAGCTCCGTTCGGTAACATGGCCAGCAGGATCACCTCTCGTCGGAGCAGCCATGAACCAGACCAGAGCCACACCGCAGAGAAAGAGCAACAGACTGGAGGCTGGAATTCAGGGGCGGTAGCGTGCTTTTTGCAGTTTGGCGCTGCGCGTAGCAAAGCCCGATAGACGAACATGAACACGTCAACCAGAGCGAAATAAATATGGAGTGGGCCGTTCGGTAAAAATTTGCAGATACGTTTCGCGGTAAACGTTGGGCTTCACTTCGTTCAGCACCAACCTACGATTTTTAGGGAAGGTGCGAACAAGTTCCTGATATGAGATCATCATGTTCATCCGGAGCGCATCCCAGAGGGACATCATGAGCCATCAACTCACCTTCGCCGATAGTGAATTCAGCACTAAGCGCCGTCAGACCCGAAAAGAGATTTTCCTCTCCCGCATGGAGCAGATCCTGCCATGGCAGAATATGACCGCTGTCATCGAGCCGTTTTATCCCAAGGCGGGCAATGGCCGACGGCCCTATCCGCTGGAGACCATGCTACGCATTCACTGCATGCAGCATTGGTACAACCTGAGCGATGGCGCGATGGAAGATGCTCTGTACGAAATCGCCTCCATCCGTCTGTTTGCCCGGTTATCCCTGGATAGCGCCTTGCCGGACCGCACCACCATCATGAATTTCCGCCACCTGCTGGAGCAGCATCAACTGGCCCGCCAATTGTTCAAGACCATCAATCGCT
>NZ_JBLUXC010000042.1:0-41353 GCF_048276795.1 Aeromonas sp. PS2Canimalfood6 | reverse complement strand
GACGACATCCTTGATGCCTGCACATCGGCCTGGAAGCACTTTATTGCCGATGTGGAGCGGGTGATGTCACTTTGTAGCCGAGATTGGATAAAACTGACCTAATGTTTAATCCGATTGGTATCAGGCACCCCAGGCGGTGGATCCGGTGCAGCAGGTACGGGCCGCCCAGCTGGCCCAGCGGATCTTAAGCGAGGTGCTGCAAAAATCCTTCGATGAGCACTCGGATCACAACGGCGGCCGTTTTCGCTGCGGCGAGACCGTCGGCACCCCTGCGGTGACCTATCCCCCCTGCACCGCCAGCGCCGACTACGGCCCGGAGGGGGGCGAGACCCGCCCCTATGCCTTCAACGACGTGGACGATTTCGACACCGGGGGTCACTGGGTGGACGCCAACCTGTTTACCCAGACGGATGCCGAGGGCGTCAGCGACCAGGAGTATCGCCACTATCAGATCAGGATCGCCGTCACCCCGGATACCCTGTTTGGCAGCACCGGGCCAGGGGCCGAGTCTATCGGCAAGCGCGTCGCCCTGACAGTGCGTCTGCCGGATGAGAGCGAGCTGGCGTTTGCCCTCTATCGGGGGAACTACTGATGGACCAGCCGCACTCCCGTGATGCCGCGTTCGATGACGCAGCTGTGACCACACCCCGTTACCGCGTCCGATCAGGCTTCGCTCATCGAGCCTGCGCCCAACCTGGGCGGGGGCGGGGCTTCACCCTGGTGGAACTGGTGATGGTGATCCTGCTGCTCGGGGTGATGGCGACCTTCTCCAGCCAGTTTATCGGCATCGGCACCCAGATCTACGGGGATGCCAGCCGCCGCGAGCAACTGATGAGCGATGCTCGCTTCGCCATGGAGCGGCTAAATCGGGAGTTGCGCGATGCGGTGCCCGGCTCGGTGCAAGTGGAGGCTTCTAATAGTGGGGGACAAGGCGCCTGCCTGCGCTTCTGGCCCATTGCCACCGTCAGCCGTTATCTGAGCCTCAATAAACCCGTTGCAGAAGGCCTCGAGCTAACGCTGGTGGCTTCATCCGCCAGTGAACTTCCTACTTATAAAGATTGGGCCGTTGTGTATCCCATCACAGGAGATGGAGGCTTAGAAACGGGATGCGTCTATGGCGACTGTGTGGCGGCTGTGAAGGTGCCGCCACCGAACGCAGTGAACGGGATAGGGACTGTAGTGGTGGATAGGGTATTTGATGGGGAATCTCCCGCCAAACGCATCTATTTTGCCAACCAGCAGGTGCGTTATTGCATTGACGCCCAAGGTGCCTTGATGCGGTACAGTGGATCCGCACCCGTCCTGATGGCAGAACATATTCGGCCCACCGAATCCTATTTCTATCGGGATCCCGCGGCCTTCAGCCCGAGCGAGGTGGGGCTGCGGCTAGTGTTTGAGCAGCGCGGCGAGAGCGTCAGCTTCAACCACAAGCTGGAGGTGCTCAATGTTCCTTAAGCCGCTCCCCACCAGTAGGCGGGCCCAGCGCGGCAGCGCCATCATGATAGCGCTCTTCGTCATCGTCATCATGGCCTTGCTGGCGGCGGCCATGGGCCGCTTTTTGGTGGACAGCGGCGAGAAGAATACGGTCGAGGTGCGTGGCGTGCGGGCCCTGATGGCGGCCCAGAGCGGACTGGAGATAGCGCTCTATCGGCTCTATCCCAATGGCAGTTGGAATGCCAGTGCGAGTGGCGGAAGCGAGCTGCGCTGTGTTGCCACTAACCCCCCTCCTACCCCAATTACCTTCCCCCCGGATCCAGGTCTGATTAACTGCCAGGCACGGTTGTTTTGCACAACTGTGGTCGTAAGTGCGGCCGGAACCACCCAGACCGGCTACCGGCTTCACAGCGAAGGGCGTTGCGGCGATCAGGATCTGAACAGCCCGAACCCGGATTTTGCTGTTAGCCGAACAGTGGAAGCGGAAGCCTTTGATGGAGACATACCTTGAGACAGAAGCGTGCTGGTGACGGTTCACCCTTGAGTCTTCGGGAGTCTGCGACGGCCCGGGCTTGGGTCCGCGCTATCCTCTGCGGCCTGTTGGGGTTGTTTAGCGGTATGAGTGGCGCCTTTGATGCCATCAATACCAGCACCTATTTCCCGGCCGTGGTGCAGGGGCATCATGGGGTGGAGGCAGCGGCCT
The DNA here is from genome assembly GCF_048276795.1 of Aeromonas sp. PS2Canimalfood6. Taxonomy (NCBI): domain Bacteria; kingdom Pseudomonadati; phylum Pseudomonadota; class Gammaproteobacteria; order Aeromonadales; family Aeromonadaceae; genus Aeromonas; species Aeromonas sp. PS2Canimalfood6. The sequence continues at coordinate 39,216 of NZ_JBLUXC010000042.1, read as the reverse complement.
GTACTAACGTGCCCAATCCTCAGTTGAGCGAAGTTAATCAGCCAAAAATCAATGGTACCGGCGGCAACAAGCTGGCGTTTTGCTCCATCAGCGCTAACCAAAACAACACCAAGAACTGTGACGATGGCCAAGGGGGTTACAAGGTCTGCGCCGTCACGGGGCGGGATATTGCTGGGCTCAGCCTGACAGGGAACAATGCTTTCCCCACCAATGGCTCCACGACGGATCTCGCCTGTACCAACAACGGCAGCGCGGCGTTGAGCCAGAAGGACTACCGCACTGTCACCAGCAGTGGTTGTCAGCTGACGATGACCGCCCAGCCCGGTTACCAGGTCAAGAGCCTTACCATGAGCAATGGTGGCACCCTGACCCTGGGACCGGGAGATCACTTTTTCGAGACGCTTTCCCTCGATAGCACCACCATCAAGTTGCAGAGTGTGGATCAGGCGTTGACCCGGATCTTCGTCAAGAATACCCCTACCTTGCAAAACAATTTCTCGCTCAATGCGGGGGGCAAGCAGAACCTGATCTGGGTCAGCTACGGCGACTTCGCCATGCAGAGCGGCTCTTTTGTTGGTTACCTCTATGCGGGTGGCAAAGTGACCCTGAGCAACCAAGCGACCCTGACTGGCCGGATCACGTCTAGAGCATTGGAAGTCAGGGATAATAGCGTGATCAACAAGGGAGATGCAGTGCTCCCATCGTCCACCTGCAAAAACATCTTTACCGATCCCCCCTCTGGGGGGGTCATCATGACCCCTCCACCCGGCATACTGGAGCCGCCGCTCGGCGATCTCAGCTGCGAGGAGAAGAAGGGGGTGACCACCTGCACGGGGGCACCGAATAACAGCAACGTCTTTGCGCCTGGCGATCACGACTTCAATCGAGGCAGCTTCGGAAATGACGCTGCGCTGGTTACCACCGGCGTGACGGCACGGCTCTATTTCAACGAACTCACCTTGAACAATGCCCAGCTCAACGTGGGTGGTGCACCGGAAAACCTGCTGATCTATGTCAAGGGTTTGCTCAACGTGGTGGGCCAGGTCCGTATCAATGGCATCCTCTATGTAGCGGGCGACGTCAAGATGACCGGTAATTCGGAGCTGAGGGGGGCAGTTGCCGCCGGCGGCAGCGTCGATCTGGGCGGCAGCAACAACTTCCAGTTTGTACAAGATGCGGTCGACAAAGTCGATTTTGGCGATATCACCTGCGGCGGCGGCTCGGGGGGAAGCCAGCTCGATCACTTCGAACTCTCCCATTCCGGTCAGGCGCTCACCTGCAACCCCGAGACCGTGGTCATCAAGGCCTGCGCCAACGCGGGTTGTTCCCAGCTCGTCACCGAGCAGGTCAGCGCTACCCTGAGCCTCTCTCCCAGCTCTGGCAGCAATGGCTGGGTCGGTGGCAATCAGGTGGTCTTCAGCGGGGGCTCGACCTCGGCCCAGCTGCGTAATAATACGGCCAGTGCCGTGACCATCGGGGTCTCAAGTTCGACCCCCGGCTTCCTCCATGGAACCCTGTGCCGGGCGGGTAGCGGGGCACTGAGCGCCGCCGCCTGTACCTTGAGCTTCGCCGACAGCGGCTTCATCTTTGACGTGCTGGACACCCTGGCCAACAGACCCCAGCAGGTGCAGCTCAAGGCGGTCAGGAAAGACAATGTGACCCAGCAGTGCGTGCCGAGCTTCGCCAACGTGAGCAAAGCCGTCAGCTTCTGGAGCGACTACGTCAGCCCGGCGACCAACACCTTCGGCAGCAGGGTGATGGTCAACGGCAGCGCCATCGCCACCGCGCAGGGGGCGGCCACCCTCAGCAACCTGAGCTTCGATGCCAAAGGGGAGGCGACCCTGACGGTCAGCTACCCGGATGCGGGCCAGATGCGGCTCAACGCCCGCCACGATGGCAGCGGCGACACGGCGGGTCTGGTGATGACGGGCTCGGATCTCTTCGTCAGCCGCCCGGTCGGGCTCTGCATCACCCCTGCCCAAGGGGCCTGCACGGCAGGGGATGTCAGCTGTCCGGTGTTCAAGAAGGCGGGCGATGACTTCCAGCTGAATATCGGCGCCGTGGCCTGGCAGGCCGATAACGACAGCGATTTTTGCAGCGGCAATCTGGCGACCCCCAACTTCACACTGGCCAAGATAGCGCTTGGCAGCCAGCTGGTGGCCCCCAAGCCCGGGGTCGAGGCGGTGGTCAGCAAGCTGAGTTATGACCATGCCATCACGGCCAGCAACAACCTCAATGCCGTCACCCAGTCGCTCAACGAGGTCGGAGTCTTCCAGATGACGGCGACACCGCCGACCTCAGGCTACTTCGGTTCCACCATTCCCGCCGCCACCAGTGTGCCGGTGGGGCGCTTCGTGCCCTGGGATTACAGCTTAAGCGGCGGCTTTATCACACCTGCCTGTAACATCTTTACTTATATGAGCCAGCCCTTCCAAAGTGGTTTTATTATCAAGGCTCGTAACAATCAGGGAGTAACCACGCAGAATTATAAAGAGGGCTTCGCCAAGGGAATTGCACAGATGGTCGCGGCCAATGCCCTCGACGGGGTGGACCGTTCAACACGCTTCTCCATGTCTCCCTCTCTGAGCTGGATCGATGGCGTTGCCACGGTGGATCAGCGGGATAATACCCGATTTGATCGGGGGGCAGCCCCGGAAGAGCCGCTCTCCCTGCTTGATATCGGCCTGCGAATGGATGACAAAGACGGGGGGGAAACGGTACTGACAGGGGCTGATATGAACCCCGGCGTTGCGGGGGGATGTCAAGGGGTTGGTTGTAACGCCATTCGGCTGGGAACTCAGGAGCTGCGTTACGGCCGAGTGCTGGCCAGCACCAGACAAGGGGTCGCCAGCGCCCCTCTGATGCTGCCGTTGCAGGTGCAGTATTTCGAAGGAGCGGCGTGGAAAATCAACCAAGCGGATGTTTGTACACAGCTATCTCTTGCCAAAGGAGGTTTTGTTCCATTGGATCCGACGCACAAGATCAGTCTCAATAATGGTTCTTATGAGGTCACGGGTCAGGTACCAGGAACCATGCCGCCGCAATCTTTCAGTAGCACTTTGACGCTCAGTGGTCTGGCTGCGCCAGCCAGTGTAGCGACGGCAAACAAAGGTGAGATCCTGTTTCATTTCTCTGCGCTAGTACCAGTACCAAATAAAGTTGTTGGCATCCCCTACAAGGTGGAATTGTCGAAACAGCCGTCACGGCCACTCTGGCTGTCGGATCCACTTACTCAGGCGGGGGAGGCCATTTTCGGCTCCACTCGAGGTAACGATCGCATTATTTATCGCCGCGAAGTGATGCCCTGACACCCGGGCTGACACGGGGAGATAGACGCATTGCTGTACAGTGGCGTCTTATTTCCTTGTTTCGTAGTGTTTGTCGGCCTGAGCGGGTGAGTGATGACTCGCATTTTTGTCGCGCCTGATTGATTGGCGACAGTTTGAGCGCTTGCCCATTGGGGTGGGCATTGGTAAAGTTAGCCGGTTTTCTGCACCTCCAAATTCTTAGGATTTCCCGTAGCCATGTTCAAAAAGCTCAGAGGCGTCTTTTCCAACGATCTGTCGATCGACTTGGGAACTGCCAACACCCTGATCTATGTAAAAGATCAAGGGATCGTCCTTAACGAACCCTCAGTTGTCGCCATTCGCCAAGAGCGCGGGAACGCCAAATCGGTCGCTGCTGTCGGTCATGCCGCCAAGCAGATGCTGGGTCGTACCCCGGGTAACATCTCCGCCATTCGCCCGATGAAAGACGGCGTGATCGCCGATTTCTACGTGACCGAGAAGATGCTGCAGCACTTCATCAAACAGGTTCACGACAACAACTATTTCCGCCCCAGCCCGCGCGTGCTGGTGTGCGTACCCTGCGGCTCCACCCAGGTGGAACGTCGCGCCATCAAGGAATCCGCTCTGGGCGCCGGCGCCCGCGAGGTTTACCTGATCGATGAACCCATGGCTGCCGCCATCGGTGCCGGCCTGCCGGTCTCCGAAGCGACCGGTTCCATGGTGGTGGACATCGGTGGCGGTACCACCGAAGTGGCCATCATCTCCCTGAACGGCGTGGTCTACTCCCAGTCCGTCCGTATCGGTGGCGACAAGTTCGACGAAGCCATCATCAGCTACGTGCGTCGCAACTACGGCAGCCTGATCGGGGAAGCCACCGCCGAGCGCATCAAGCACGAGATCGGCTCCGCCTATCCGGGCGAAGAGGTGCGCGAGATCGAAGTGCGCGGTCGCAACCTGGCCGAGGGTGTGCCCCGCAGCTTCACCCTGAACTCCAACGAGATCCTGGAAGCGCTGCAAGAGCCGCTCTCCGGCATCGTCTCCGCCGTCATGGTGGCCCTGGAGCAATCCCCGCCCGAGCTGGCGTCCGACATCTCCGAGCGCGGCATGGTGCTGACCGGTGGTGGTGCCCTGCTCAAGGACATCGACCGTCTGCTGATGGAAGAGACCGGCATCCCGGTCGTCGTGGCTGAAGATCCCCTCACCTGTGTCGCCCGTGGCGGTGGCAAGGCGCTGGAGCTGATCGATATGCACGGTGGCGATCTGTTCCACTACGAATAAGACCCAAAGCCGGCCGAGCGCCGGCTCTTTTTTGACGACTCATGAAACCCATCTTCGGTAGAGGCCCTTCGCTTCAGTTACGGTTGTTTCTCGCCGTCATCATCTCCGTCGCTGCCATCGTCGCGGATTCCCGCTTCGGTGTGTTCAGCCATGTCCGCGTTTATCTGAGCTCCCTGGTGAGCCCGCTGCAATACATCGCCAACGCCCCCGGCACCCTGCTCGACACCATGTCGACCCAGGTGCAGACCCGCGCCGATCTCATCGAGCAGACCAAGCAGCAGGAGCAGCAACTGTTCACCCTGCGCTCGCGCCTGCTCAAGATGGATCAGCTGGAGCACGAGAACCAGCGGCTGCGCGAGCTGCTGGGGTCGCCGGTACACAAGGAGTCCCGCAAGATGGTGGCCGAGCTGCTGTCGGTGGATTCCGACCCCTTCAGCCATCAGGTGCTGATCAACAAGGGGGCGCTGGATGGCGTCTACAACGGCCAGCCGGTGATCAACGATCAGGGGGTGGTCGGTCAGGTGCTCCACGTGGGCTCCACCACCAGTCGCGTCCTGCTCATCACCGACTCCAGCCACGGTATCCCGGTGCGGGTGCTGCGCAACGACTTGCGCGCCATCGCCTCCGGCAGCGGCGAGCTGGACAAGCTGGAGCTGCGCAACCTGCCCCGCAACACCGACGTCCAGGTCGGCGATCTGCTGGTCACCTCGGGCCTGGGCGGCCGCTTCCCGGAAGGTTATCCGGTGGCGACCGTGACCCGCTCCGACTACGTGGAGGGCAAGCCCTTCGCCCAGATCGAGGCCAAGCCGCTGGTGGCGCTGGACCGTCTGCGCTACCTGCTGCTGCTGTGGACCGACAAGAAACCGGAAGTACACGACAAGGATGCCCTTGAGCCTGCGGCGAGCGCCTCGGCGGCCACGGCAACCTCGGCGGCGGGGGCGACGCGCTGATGCTGCAACCCGCCAGCGGCAGGATCTGGATCTGGTGTTCGATCCTGCTGGCCCTGTGCCTCTCCATCCTGCCGCTTCCCTTTCAATTCGAACCCTTCCGTCCGGACTGGCTCGCCATGGTGCTCATCTACTGGGCGCTGGCGCTGCCGCACCGGACCAACGTCGGCACCGCCTGGGTGGCGGGCCTGCTGCTGGACGTGCTGCTCGGCAGCACCCTCGGCGTGCGGGCCATGGCCATGGCCATCACCACCTACCTGGCGGCCTTCCAGTTCCAGAAGATCCGCAACTTCTCCCTCTGGCAGCAGGCGCTGATCATCGGTCTGCTCTCCCTGGTGGGGAAGATCACCGTGTTCTGGGCGGAGCATCTGTTCAGCCGGGCCAGCCTCAACTTCGCCTACTTTTGGTCGACGTTGACGACGATGTTAATATGGCCCTGGATTTTTATGGTCTTGCGCAAGGTGCGGCGTCGCTTCAATATCAAGTGAATGTGAATAAAAACAACGCATTGTAACTGCGCATCGTCTCATTGAGTGAAGTATGAACAAGCACAACGAACTGCAACTCTATCTCGCCTCGGGCTCCCCCCGCCGGCACGAGCTTCTGACCCGCCTGGGCTACCGTTTCGAGGTCCTCAAGCTGGATGTGCCGGAGCTGCGCAACGACGGTGAGAAGCCCCAGGATTACGTCTGCCGGCTGGCCCGCGACAAGGCCATGGCCGGTGTGGCCGCGGCGCCGACGGCGCTGCCTGTGCTGGGGGCCGACACCATAGTGGTGCTGGGGGAGCGGGTGCTGGAGAAACCCTCCGACCTGCTGGACGCCAAAGACATGCTGGAAGCCCTCTCCGGGCGGGTACACCAGGTGATGACGGCGGTGGCCCTGGCCACCCCGGAGCGGTGCGATGTGCGGCTGGTCACCACCAACGTGGCGTTTCGCAAGCTGGACGAGGCCGAGATCGAAGCCTACTGGCGCACCGGCGAGCCGTGCGACAAGGCGGGCGCCTATGCTATCCAGGGCATTGCCGGCAAATTCGTCAGTCGCCTCGAGGGGAGCTACAGTGCCGTGGTCGGCCTGCCCCTGCTGGAGACGGACCTGTTGATCAAGCAGCACCTCGAGCAGACCCGGTAATCCTCTCGTCAGCAGTGCGCTGCTGAGTTACCCGTTGTTCGTCGTGCCAGAATTCAAAACTAGAAAGGCAAGGTAACTTATGTCGGTAGAACTGCTGGTAAACGTCACCCCCTCCGAAACCCGGGTCGCCCTGGTCGAGAACGGTCTGCTGCAGGAAGTGCATGTGGAGCGTCAGGCCAAGCGCGGCATCGTGGGCAACATCTACAAGGGCAAGATCAGCCGCGTGCTGCCCGGCATGCAGGCCGCCTTCGTCGACATCGGCATGGACAAGGCCGCCTTTCTGCACGCCTCCGACATCGTCCCCCATACCGAGTGCGTGGCGATCAAGGAGAAGGAGCAGTTCCAGGCCGGCAACATCGCCGAACTGGTGCGCCAGGGGCAGGACATCATGGTACAGGTGGTCAAAGACCCGCTCGGTACCAAGGGGGCCCGCCTCACCACCGACATCACCCTGCCATCCCGTTATCTGGTCTTCATGCCGGGCAGTGCCCACGTAGGGGTCTCCCAGCGCATCGAATCCGAGGCGGAGCGCGAGCGCCTCAAGCGCACCGTGGCCGGCTATGTGGACGAACTGGGCGGCTACATCATCCGCACCGCCGCCGAAGGGGTGGGGGAGCAGGAGCTGGAGCAGGACGCCGCCTTCTTGAAGCGCCTGTGGCGCAAGATCCTCGAGCGCAAGCAGAAGTATCCCCCCTGCAAGATCCTCTATGAGGATCCCAGCCTGGCGTTTAGGGTGGTGCGTGACTTCGTCGGTGCCGAGCTCGACAAGATCCGGGTCGACTCGCGCCAGAGCTTCGATCAGCTCAAGCGCTTCACCGAGGAGTACGTGCCCGAGCTTGCCAACAAGCTGGAGTACTACACCGGCGAGTCGCCGATCTTCGATCTCTACGACGTGGAGAACGAGATCCAGCGGGCCCTGGAGCGCAAGGTGGAGCTCAAATCCGGCGGCTACCTCATCATCGACCAGACCGAAGCCATGACCACGGTGGACATCAACACCGGGGCCTTCGTCGGCCATCGCAATCTGGAAGAGACCATCTTCAACACCAACGTCGAGGCCACTGCCGCCATCGCCCGTCACCTGCGCCTGCGCAACCTCGGTGGCATCATCATCATCGACTTCATCGACATGCAGTCCGAGGATCACCGTCGCCGTGTGCTGCACAGCCTGGAGCTGGCGCTGGCCAAAGACAGGGCCAAGACCAACGTCAACGGTTTCTCCCAGCTCGGGCTGGTGGAGATGACCCGCAAGCGCACCCGGGAGAGCCTGGAGCACGTGCTCTGCGCCGAGTGCCCCGAGTGCAAGGGGCGCGGCCGGGTCAAGACGGTGGAGTCGGTCTGCTTCGAGATCCTGCGGGAGATCATCCGGGTCAACCGCGCCTACGACGCGGATCAGTTCACCGTCTATGCGGCCCCCTCGGTGGCCGATTACCTGCGGGGGGAGGAGTCCCACAGTCTGGCGGAGCTGGAAGTCTTCATCGGCAAGCAGGTCAGGGTGGTTTCCGAGCCGCTCTGTGGGCAGGAACAGTTCGATGTGGTGATGATGTAATTGGTCTATCGCTGGCTGAGTCGGGGCTGGTTGGCCCTCGGAGTCTTCTTCGTGCTGCTGGCCGTTCTGGTCAGCGTGGTACGACTGGGCGGCCCTTTGCTCAACCAGCACCGAGCGGCCGTGATAGGGACCCTGCTCGGAGAGAGTCAGCTCGAGGTGAGCGTGGATCACGTCGGGCTGGAGTGGACTCCCCGCGGCCCGGCCATCGGGCTGGAAGGACTGGCCATCGCCCCCGATTCGGGGCGTTTCTCCCTGCGCCTTGGCAAGGTGTGGGCCCACCTCGACTTCTGGCGCTCCCTCAACGAACTCAGACCGGTGTTTGGCCAGTTGATCCTGAGCGACGGCAACATCGCGCTGGACATGACCCAGCCCGCCACCCCCGTCAGCGGGAAGAGCGCGAACCAGCAGGAGGCCCTGCTGCGCTTCCTGCTGACCCAGCTCTCCACCTTCGACATTCACGACACTCGCCTGAGCCTCACCACGGCACTGGGGGAGGTGCGCGCCCTCGACATCGCCCAGTTGCGCTGGCAGAACCGCGGCAAGCGGCATCAGGGGGTCGGCAAGGCCTATCTCATCAACGGGGTGGGGGAGAGCACCCTGGACCTCATCATCGATGTGGATGCCCCCGAGGTGCGGCTCGACCGTCTCAAGGGCCAGCTCTATCTGGGGGCCAGCGAGCTGGACATCAGCCCCATGCTGGCCAGGATCCACGCCGGCGCGCCGCCGGTGAGCGGCCAGCTCGACTTCCAGCTCTGGAGCGAGTTCGAGAAGGGCAGGCTCGGTAACTCCCTGCTGGCCTTTGGCAACAACCACCTGATCTGGAAAGACGAGATCAAGGGGGAGCCGCACCGCCTCGACCTGCAGGGGGGCAAGATCCAGCTGCGCCGGGACGGCGAGGCGTGGCAGCTCGCCAGCCACGACGTCACCTTCAAGCTCGATGGCGCCACCTGGCTGCACAGCCGCCTGCAGCTCGAGCGCATCGGCTCGCGCATCCAGGGCTATGTGCCCGCCATCGATCTCGACCAGATTGCCAACCTGAGCCAGCTGGTCTCCGGCCTCTATCCCGAGCTGACCGAGACCCTCAAGCGCACCCGGCCAAGGGGCCAGTTGCAGGAGCTGGTCCTGCAGGCCGACGGGGACTGGCAGGGGCTCTCTTTGCAGGGGCAACTGCGCGGCTTCGGGACCCGGGCCTGGCACGATGTGCCCGGTCTGCAAAAGCTGGACGGCGACTTCTGGCTGACCCCGAACGGGGGGCGTGCCCGCCTGACCCTGGGCAAGGGCAAGGTGGATCCGGCCCGCCACTTCAAGGAACCCATCCCGGTGGACAGCCTAAGTGCGGCCCTCGACTGGTGGCGGGCGCCGCAAGGCTGGGTGCTCTATGGCCAGGACATTGCCCTGGACAACCCGGATCTGCGCCTCGCCAGCCGGTTTCGCCTCGAGCTGTTCGAGCACCCCTTCCTCGCCCTGACCGGGCGCATCGACGTCAAGAACGCGGCCCATGCGGATCGCTACTACCCCCTGGCGGTGATGGATGAGGGGCTGGTGAGCTACCTGAGCGGCGCCATCAAGGGGGGCAAGGCCAAGGGGGCAGACTTGCTCTGGTACGGCGAATTCCGTGACTTCCCCTACGACAACGGCAAGGGCGTCTTCCAGGTGGCGGTGCCGCTGCAACAGGCCACCTACGAGTTTTTCCCGGGTTGGCAGCCGCTGACCGACCTGCAGATCGATCTGCTGTTCCAGAACGCCAGCCTCGACATGAACAGCCGCGCCACCCAGCTCGGCAAGGCCAGCTCCGACTCGGTGCATGCCTGGATCCCGGACCTCTATCCGGGTGCTCACCTCTACGTGGATGCCAAGGTTGAGGGCGAGGGCAAGGCCATCAGCGACTATTTGCAGGACTCGCCGCTGGGGGGATCCGTCGGTCAGGCGCTGCGGGAGGTGGAGATCCGCGGCCCCATGAAGGGTACGGTGAAGCTTGACATACCGCTGGATGGCGAGGGGGAGGTCAAGGCCAGCGGGGAAGCCAGCTTCAAGGACAACAAGGTGAGGATCGCCTCCCTGGATCTGCCCCTCGACGGGGTCGCAGGGACGCTCGAGTATGACAACGAGCAGACGCGCATTCACAACCTCAAGGCCAGCCTGTGGAACCAGCCGCTGACCCTGGATTATCAGGGGCGGCAACTGCCCCACGGCTATCAGGCCGATCTCAAGTTCCAGGGGCAGTGGGACAGCCGCCGCCAGCGCCGGGACATACCGGCCCTCGAGATGCTCCAGGGGCGCAGCAACTGGTCGGGTACCCTGGGGCTGACCCTGCCCGAGAACAAGGCGTTCAGCTTCCAGCTGGCGCTGGACTCCAACCTGCAGGGCATGGGGCTGGATCTGCCTGTGCCCCTGACCAAGGCGGCGGGTACCCGGCTGCCCCTCAAGGTGACGGCCCGTGGGCGGGATGGCAGCGCCGACATCCGCGCCGTGCTGGGGGCGGACATCGACATGCAGAGCCGCCTGGTGTACGGCGACGGCGTCCCCTACCTCAGCCGGGTGCGGGTCAACATCGGCCAGCCCGGGGCGCGGGTGATGCAGGACAAGCCCATGCTGCTCGCCATCAACCAGCAGCAGGCGGACGTGGCCGGCTGGCTGGCTCGTCTCAAGCAGTGGCTGCCGGCCGGTTCGGCGCCGAGTGACAATGCGGTGGTGGGCCCCTCTTTCTTGCCCCAGGAGTGGTGGGTAGATGGCCAGCTGGCCCGTGCCGACATCGGCAGTGCCAGCCTCAAGGCGGTGCACTTCACCCTGGGGCCGGTGAACCAGGCCACCGAGGTGATGATCGACAGCCCCGACGTGATGGGGGTGGTGCGGGTGCCGGTGGCCGATGGGCGCCCCATCGATGCCAAGTTTGCCCGCATCTACTGGTCCGGCAAGGGGACCGATCTCAGCCCGGATCCCGATGAGCGCCAGGACAGGGCCATCATGAATGCCATTCCCTGGCTCACCTTCAGTTGCGTGGATTGCCGCTTCGGCGAGCTGCCCCTGGGTGAGGTGAAGGGGGAGCTGCTGCCCGGGGCCAACCGGCTGGATCTCAAGGGACTGGAGATGCGCCTGGCGGGCAGCACCCTGCGCGGCAGCGCCGAGTGGCTGGCCCGTGGCAGCCAGATGCAGACCCGTGCCAGGGTGAACCTCGAGACCCGCAACAGCGAGCTGCTGCTCAAGCGGCTCGGCTACACCTCGCCCATCGGGGATGCCCCGGGCAAGCTGGCGCTGGATCTGAACTGGCGTGACGTGCCCTACCGCCTGAGCCTGCCGACTCTGGCGGGCAGCGCCGACTACCAACTGGAGGGAGGCACCCTGCGGGAGGTCAACGACAAGGGGGCCCGACTGCTCTCCCTGCTGAGCCTCGACTCCCTGATGCGCAAGCTGCGCCTCGATTTTCGCGACGTCTTCGACAAGGGCTTCTATTTCGAGTCCATGTCCGCCTCCGCCAAGGTCAATCAGGGGGTGGTGGAGAACAACGACTTCTACATGAAGGGCGCCGCGGGCAACCTGCGGGGCAAGGGCATCGCGGATCTGGTGCGCTGGCGGCTCGACTTTGATCTGAGCTTCTCCCCCAACCTGGGGGGCACCCTGCCGGTGGTGGCGGCCTTCTCCCTGACCCCCATCACCGGGCTCTATGTGCTGGCCCTCTCCAAGCTGCTGGAGCCCGTGGTGGACGTGGTGACCCGCATCGATTTTCGGGTCTCCGGCCCGCTGGACGCCCCCAGGCTGGTGGAGGCGGGGCGGGATCGCGCCCGCATCAAGCTCAACCAGCACCAAAAGGATGCGGTGGATGCGGTGGCGCCCGGCCTGCCCACCAAGGAGGTCACCCCCTTCCTGCTCGATCCCAAGCACCAGGGCTCGGGTCAGCGCTGAGGGCCAGCGCCGGGCTGGGGGACTTTCCCCCGGCCGCCAAACCCCTCATAGTGCGGATATTGCCCGCGAGCCGAGAAGGCCTTCTGTCACCGGTCACCGGCTCGCCCAACAGATGAGTGCGGATATTGCCCTGCGAGCCGAGAAGGCCTTGTGTCACCGGTCACCGGTTCTCCCAACAGATGAGTGCGGATATTGCCCTGCGAGCCGAGGAGGCCTTCTGCCACCGGCTCGCCCAACAGAAGGAGCGCGTCATGTGGCTAGCCGCCATGCAGTTGATTTCGGGTCGAACCTGGCAGGATAACCGGGAGCGGATCGCCGCCGAGCTGGCGAGTCTGCCCGGGGAGCGCCCCTTGCTGGTGCTGCTGCCGGAAAACTTCGCCCTCTTTGGCGAGCGGCAGGGGTATCTGGACGGGGCAGAGCCATTGGGAAATGGCCCAATCCAGCAGCAACTCTCTGATTGGGCCAAATCCCACGGCATCTGGCTGGTGGCCGGGGCCATGCCCACCGCCATCGCCGGTGCCGACCACATTCACACCAGTACCCTGGTGTTCGATCCCGACGGCGAGCTCAAGGGGCATTACCACAAGATCCACCTGTTCGACGTGGACGTGGCGGACAATCACGGCCGCTACCGGGAGTCGGAGACCTTCAGCCCGGGTGATCAGCCTGTGCTGGTGGACTCCCCCTTTGGTCCCCTCGGCCTTTCTATCTGTTATGATCTGCGCTTTCCCGAGCTGTACCGCCAGTTGGCCCGGGCCGGTGCCCGGGTGCTGCTGGTGCCTGCCGCCTTTACCGCCGTCACCGGCGAGGCGCACTGGGAGCCTCTGCTGCGGGCCCGTGCCATCGAAAACCAGTGCTACGTGGTGGCCGCCAACCAGGGGGGTACCCACGAGACGGGGCGCCAGACCTGGGGCCACAGCATGGTGATCGACCCCTGGGGCCGGGTGCTGGCCTGTCGGGCGTCGGGGCAGGGCACTGTGCTGGCGCCGCTGGATGGGGCCCTGGTCGATGAATTGAAACGCACCATGCCGGTGCTGCAACACGCCCGCCTGTTGTGAGCCCGCGGCCGTGCATTTAACCGTTACGACATCTCGCATGAGAGTGGAGAGAAAGATTTGAGTCTACTGAGCCAGGTTAGTGCCTCCCTGTTGGCCCCGAACGATCTCGACGAAGGGCGGCTGCAACAGCTGCTCGGCAGCCTGATGAGCCATCAGGTGGAGTTCGGCGACCTCTATTTCCAGCGCAGCTGGCACGAGTCCTGGATGCTGGAGGACGGCATCGTCAAGGATGGCAGCTACAACATCGATCAGGGGGTGGGGGTGCGCGCCGTCAGCGGCGAGAAGACCGGTTTCGCCTACTCGGACGAGCTGAGCCTGCTGGCGCTGCAACAGTCGGTGACTGCCGCTCGCGGCATCGCCGCCGCCGGTGCTCACGGCAAGGTAAAGGCGTGGGCTCGCACCGAAGCAAACCTGCTCTACCCGGCGCTGGATCCCCTGCAAACTCTCGACAAGCAGCAGAAAATTGCCCTGCTGGAGCAGATGGACAAGTTCGCCAGAAGCCTGGATCCCGCCATCAATCAGGTGATGGCCTCTATCAGCGGGGTCTATGAAGAGATCCTGGTGGCCGCCACCGATGGCACCCTGGCCGCCGACGTGCGCCCCCTGGTGCGCCTCTCGGTGACCGTCATCGCCGAGAAGGGGGATCGCCGTGAGCGCGGCAGCGCGGGGGGCGGTGGCCGCTTCGGTTACGACCATTTCCTCGAGCTGGACGGGCTCGAGAGCCGGGCGTTTGGCTATGTGCGCGAAGCGGTACGCCAGGCCCTGGTCAACCTGGAGGCCATCGACGCCCCGGCCGGCACCATGCCGGTGGTGCTCGGTGCCGGCTGGCCCGGTGTGCTGCTGCACGAGGCTGTGGGTCACGGTCTGGAAGGGGACTTCAACCGCAAGGGCTCCTCCGCCTTTGCCGGGCGCATCGGCGAGCAGGTGGCTTCCAAACACTGCACCATCGTCGATGACGGCACCCTGCCGGGTCGGCGCGGCTCCGTCTCCATCGACGACGAGGGGACGCCGGGGGGTTACAACGTGCTGATCGAGAACGGCATCCTCAAGGGCTATCTGCAGGACAAGCAGAACGCCCGTCTGATGGGCGTGCCGCTCACCGGCAACGGCCGCCGCGAATCCTACGCCGCCCTGCCTATGCCGCGCATGACCAACACCTACATGCTGGCGGGTCAGTACGATCCGGCCGAGATCATCGCCTCGGTGAAGAAGGGGATCTATGCCCCCAACTTCGGCGGCGGTCAGGTGGACATCACCTCCGGCAAGTTCGTCTTCTCCGCCTCCGAGGCCTACCTCATCGAGGATGGCAAGATCACCGCGCCCATCAAGGGGGCGACCCTGATCGGCAACGGCCCCGAGGCGATGAGCCAGGTTTCCATGGTGGGCCGTGATCTCGCGCTGGATCGCGGGGTCGGGGTCTGCGGCAAGGAGGGGCAGAGCGTGCCGGTCGGCGTCGGCCAGCCCACCCTCAAGCTGGATCAGCTCACCGTGGGCGGCACCCAGTAAGGTCACACACCTTTGTAAACCCCGGCCCGGCGCCGGGGTTTTTATTGGAACGCGCAAGCAATAAAAAGCCCCGGCAGGCGCCGGGGCTGGGAAAGGGGTCGGGTCAGTTGACCGAAATGGCGCGGGCGTCGATGAAGAAGCGGGCGTGGCCGTGATCATCCACCCTTATCTGGGCGAGCAGGCGATCCTTTCGCTTGAACTCCCATCCTGTCTTGATCCGGGTCAGCGCGGGGCTGGCGGCACCGACCACATTCAGATACTCATGAAACAGGCTGTAGCTTCCAATCTCGGTCAGCATCTTTTCCATTTGCATATCTCCTCAAGTGATGGGGTCAGCACATGCCACGCTAGCGGCAACCTTCTGAACCCTGCCTGTACAAAAACCAGACTACCCCATCAAGATGAAGGCAATATGATCAGGCGCAAGATCAGGAGGGATTTGCACGAAAAATGACACCGTTTTCAATCAGGGCTGGCGCGGCACGGCGAGATGATCGAAGGCGGTGGATCCGGCATGGGACGGCAAGGCGGCAGCGGGTTGTTCCATCACCTGACCATGGAAGACGGGATCCTGCGCCACCTCCTTGACGCCGTTGATGCAGAACTGCATACCCATGCACACCAGCAGGAAACCCATGATGCGTGTCATGGCGTCGATGCCGGTGGCACCCAGGATCTTGCACACGGGATCTGCCAGCTTGAGCACACCCCAGCTGATCAGGCTCATCAGGGCGAAGGCGGTGACCATGGCGGCATAGATGACGACGCGATCGGCCTCGGCCGGCAGCTCGGCGATCTGGGCCGCGCCGCTGATCACCAGCGCCATGGTGCCGGGTCCGCACATGCTGGGCATGGTCAGGGGCACGAAGGCGATATTCTGGTTGGCCTCGACCCCGGCAGACTGGTTTGGCGAGGGGAACAGCATGCGAAAGCCGATGAAGGCGATGATGAGGCCACCGGCCAGGCGCAGGCCGGGAATGGAGATCCCGAACAGATCCAGGATGGAGGATCCGATGAAGAAGCTGACGCACAGGGTGGCGAACAGATAAAGGGCGGCCATGTTGATCTGGCGGCGAATGTGCTCGCGGGACATGCCCTTGCTCAGCCCCAGCAGCAGGGTGGCCGTGGTGGGCGGGTTGACCATGGGCAGCAGGGCCAGCAAGGCGAGAAAGATGACCTGGAAGAACATAGTGGACCTCGGGCAGGTGGACGGATTGGGGTGAGCTGGCAGGTCCGTAGCGGACCGCCACCCGGTCGATGATATCCGCAAAGAAGAAGCCCCGACAGTGCGGGGCTTGCTTGGGAAGGATCAGGCGGCCTGCGGGGTGGCCTGGCGTTGGCCGCGCTGGCGCAGCCAGAGCCAGATGCCGAGCACGAAACCGAGGGCGGCCAGGCTGACCACATAGTGGGAGGGGGCCAGCACGTCCTCCTTCATCCAGAGGGTGACCAGCATGGGGGTGAGGCCGCCGAAGATGGCGTAGGCCACGTTGTAGGAGAACGACAGCCCGGAGAAGCGCACCACCGGCGGGAAGGCATTGACCATGACGTAGGGCACGGCGCCGACGATCCCCACTGCAAAGCCCGCCAGCATGTAGAGGGGCACCAGCTGATCCGTGCCGGCTGCCAGGCTGTGGTAGAAGGTATAAGTGGCGCCGGCCAGCAGCAGGGAGCCCAGGATGAAGGTAGGGCCGCTGCCGATGGCATCGATCAGGCGGCCATAGACGATGCAGCCCAGGGTGAGGGCGACGATGGCCAGGGAGTTGGCGGTCAGGGCATCGGCCGGGCTGATGCCGTGGACCTTCTGCAGATAGGTCGGGGTCATCAGGATCACCACCACGATGCCGGCGGAGAGCAGCCAGGTCAGCAGCATGGAGACGACGACGCTGCCCTTGTGTTCACGCAGCACCGTCTTGAGGGGCAGCTCCTCGGCCAGGGACTTGTTGGCCTGCATCTCTGCGAAGACCGGAGTCTCGTGCAGCCAGCGGCGCAGGTACATGGCGACGATGCCGAACACGCCGCCGAGCACGAAGGCCAGACGCCAGCCCCAGTCGCTCACATCGCCCGGGCTCATGCCACGGTTGATGGCGGTGGCCACCAGGGAGCCGAGCAGGATGCCGGCGGTCAGCCCTGCGGTGAGGGTACCGCAGGCGACACCGACCCGGCGGGCGGGCACGTGTTCGGCCACGAAGACCCAGGCTCCGGGGACTTCCCCGCCGATGGCGGCCCCTTGCAGGATCCGCAGCAGCAGCAGCAGGAGGGGGGCGGCGATGCCGAGCACGGCGTAGGTGGGCAGCAGGCCGATCAGCAGGGTCGGCAAGGCCATCAGGATGATGCTGAGGGTGAACATCCGCTTGCGGCCGATGAGATCGCCAAAGTGGGCCATGATGATGCCCCCCAGGGGGCGGGCCAGGTAGCCGGCGGCGAAGATGCCGAAGGTCTGGAACTGGCGCAGCCACTCGGGAATGTCGGCCGGGAAGAAGAGCTCGCCGATGACCACGGCGAAGAAGACGAAGATGATGAAGTCGTAGAATTCGAGGGCGCCGCCCAGCGCCGCCAGGCTCAGGGTCTTGTAATCCTGTCGATTGAGGGGGCGACCGTGGTCGTGCGATGTGCTGACTTTACTCATATCCTTATGTTTCCCATCGTTTTTTTAGTTATTCTCCCCGGTGTGCTGCGGGGATACGCTCACCCACGAGGGTATGCTTTTGTGTCCCGCAATGTAAATCGCACAATTCGCAACACTGTCTTGCAGCACGGTGCTGCAAGTAGCTGGAGAGATCATGACGAAGAAAAAGGTACTGCTCTCCTGGAGCAGCGGAAAAGACAGCGCCTGGGCCTTGCATCGCCTGCGCCAGGATCCGGCCATCGAGGTGGTGGGGCTGTTCACCACCCTCAACCAGGCGTTCGAGCGGGTGGCCATGCACGGGGTGCGCAAGCAGTTGCTGCTGGCACAGGCTGAGTGTGTGGGCTTGCCGCTGACCACCATCGACCTGCCCTGGCCCTGCAGTAACGAGGAGTATGGGCGCATCATGACGGGCTTCATCGCCGATGTGCAGGCCCAGGACATTTACCACATGGCGTTCGGGGATCTCTTTCTTGAGGATGTGCGCGCCTATCGGGAGCGGCAACTGGCGGGGACCGGCATCACGCCGCTCTTCCCGCTCTGGGGCAGCGACACGACCGAGCTGGCGCAGGCGATGATCGACGCCGGGCTCAAGGCCAGGGTCTGTACCCTGGATCCGGGCAAGCTGCCTGCCACCCTCGGCGGACATGAGTTTGACGCGGCCTTGCTGGCTGCCCTGCCCGCCGGGGTGGATCCCTGCGGCGAGAACGGGGAGTTCCACACCCTGGCCTGGGACGGCCCCATGTTCCTGCATCCCTTGCCCATCCGGGTGGGGGAGACGGTGCTGCGGGACGGCTTCGTCTTCACCGATCTGCTGGCGGAGGATCCCGAATGAGGGAAGACCCCCTCGGGTGAGAAAGGAAAGGGGCCGGTTCCGTGAGGAATCGGCCCCTTTGCGTTTGTCCCCTTCAGCGGGCGGCGAAGGTGTCGCAACTGGCGGGCTTGCCGCTGTCAAAACCGCGTTTGAACCAGGCGAGGCGCTGGGCCGAGGTACCGTGGGTGAAGCTGTCGGGAACGACCCGGCCCTGACCCTGCTGCTGCAACCTGTCGTCGCCGATGGCCTGGGCGGCATTGAGCGCCTCTTCCAGATCGCCACGCTCCAGCACCTGCTCTTTTTCCATGTAGTGGCCCCAGACCCCGGCGAAGCAGTCCGCCTGCAGTTCGAGCTTGACCGACAACCGGTTCTGGGCAACCTGGCTCAGCCCCTGTTGCTGCTGGCGCACCTTGGTGGAGATACCGAGCAGGTTCTGCACGTGGTGGCCCACCTCGTGGGCGATCACATAGCCCTGGGCGAAGTCGCCGTCGGCCCCCAGCTTGTCGCGCATGTCCTGATAGAAGGAGAGATCGATGTAGACGGTGCTGTCGGCCGGACAGTAGAAGGGCCCCATCACCGACTGCCCCTGGCCGCAGCCGGTGCGGGTCGCACCGCGATAGAGCACCAGTCTGGGGGCCTGATAGTGGTTGCCGCTTTGCTGGAACATCTCACCCCAGGCGTCCTCCGTGGAGGCGAGCATCACCGAGGTGAAGCGGGCGAGGGGATCGTTGGCAGCCTGGGACGAGTTCTGACGCTGGGGCTGGCTCTGCGGGGCCGGATCCTGCAGCAGGGGGCCGAGGTCCACGCCGTAGTACCCCGCCACCATGACCACCACCAGCAGGATCAGACGCCCCTTGCCACCGATGGGCAGGCCGCCGCCCCCGTTGCCGCCGCCTTGTTGGCGTCGGTCTTCCACATTGTTGCTCTCACGGCGATCTTGCCAGCGCATATCCCCATACTCCCGTCATTGGTGGTGGCGGTAATGATAATGGCTGGCGCCGGGGCTTGCCTAATCGGCCCGGGTCATTCGGCCCAGGGCATCTCGGGCAGGCTGTCGAGGAACTCGCCGTAACGGACGAGGTTGAAGGGGCCCTGTTCGGCCTCCATAGCCATGAGTTCGGCGCCCAGGGCGCAGGCGATGTATTGCAGCGCCTCTTCCCGCGGGGTGCCCTTCATCACCAGGCGCATCAGGGTGGCTTTCACCTGGAGGGGGTGGCCCTCGGCGAGCTGGTTCTCCACCATCTCCAGCAGTGTCTCTTCATCAAAAAATTCGGGGGTATCGGTCATGGCCGTTCTCCTGCCTGTTCCATGGGGTGGGCAGTATAGCGGGGACGCGGCTCCCGGGGGCGAAAATATCGTCCGGGACTTGCCAAGGGGGCGGGGCGGGAGCAGTCTTGGACACTCTCTCTGCCGAACGAGCCCATGCCATGATCCTCTCCGAGCACCTGGAACTGCGCGAACTGACCGTTGTCGATGCCCCCTTCATTCTCGAACTGCTCAACGATGGTGATTTTCACCGCTACATCGGCGATCGCGGGGTGCGTACCCTGGCGGATGCCGAAAACTACATCCAGCAGGGGCCTGCGGTCAGCTATGCCCGCCACGGTCACGGACTCTATCTGGTGGTGCGGCGGGAAGACGGGGCCAGGCTCGGCATCTGCGGTCTGATCAAGCGCGATACCCTGCCCTGTGAAGACATCGGCTATGCTTTCCTGCCCGCTTGGCGCGGCCTGGGCTATGCCATCGAAGCCGCGCGGGCGGCCATGGCAGATGGCCGCGAACGGCTCGGCATCGAGCGGGTGGTCGCCATCGTCACTCCGGGCAATGAGCGCTCGGTCCGGTTACTCGCCAAGCTGGGGCTGAGTCAGGGCAAACGGGTCAGGTTGGGGGCCGGCGAGGAGGAGTGCCTGCTGCTGGAGGCGCCGGACAAGGAGACTTGCGGGGTCTAGCCACCGCTCTGGGAGCGGGGCCATGCAGACTATGACGTCAGGCAAGGAGGCCGCCGTGAGTTGCGGCCTGTCTGCATCGGGCGCTGCCTGGGTAGGCAAAGTCAGTTGAGCTCTTCGATGGAGAACTCGCCGGCGATACCATCACAGGAGATGGCGAAGCCGCCGCTGAAGCGGGTGCTGAACTGGATCAGGAACGCATCGTCGTCGTGCTCTTGCACGGGCAGGTTGATGGGTTTGCTGCGACGCAGGGGTTTGCGTATCTGTACGTGTTTCATCATGGTATTTCTCTATATAAATTAAGTGTTTGCTCCTTGTATTGGCAAATGTCAGGTCAATGGGCGCGGTCAGCACGATGGCGGACGAGCGCGCAGGAATACCCAGCCCGGTTCAGGGGCGTCTGCACTTTCAAGGAAGGCGCCAAGGACCATGCGGATGCATGATGCTACTTGGGAGTGGGCAGATCGGGTCTGCACCGTGAGAGCCGGGCAACGCAGGCAGACAGCCTGAACGGTTCTCAAGGCGAGTAAATCAGAAGAAGGTTATGCGGGTACTGGCAGGATTCATCGTGAGGTGAAGCATTGCGAACATAATCAGGGCTGATTAACTAGCCGGCGCGCATTCTCTCCTCGAAATGTGTAAAAAGCAAACACTAATTGTGCGTTCACCCAGTCATTCCCTGTTTTTCACTGCCACGGGGATGGCAAAAGGGCTCCCGAGGGAGCCCTTTTCATTGCCGGTCAGGGACGGGCTCAGGCGTTGCCACAGGCCTTCTTGGCGGCGGTGATCATGGGGGTAATGGTCATGCCCTGTACCACGATGGAGAACATCACCACCGAGTAGGTCATCACCAGGATCACCTGGCGCAGATCGACGTTGTGCTCCGGGATCATCATGACACCGGATGGCAGTGCCAGGGCCATGGCCATGGCCAGGCCGCCACGCAGGCCGCCCCAGGTGAGGATGCGCACCGAGAAGGTGTTGTAGCTGCGGAACTTGCGGAACGCCACATAGGGCAGGGAGACGCTGATGAAGCGGGCGGCGAGGCAGAGCGGCACCGCGATGACCAGCAGGATCCAGTCGCGCCAGGCCAGATCCAGCAGCACCAGTGCCAGACCGATCAGCAGGAACAGCAGGGCGTTGAGGAACTGATCCATCAACTCCCAGAAGTGATCCAGGTGGTGCTGGCTCTGCTCGGAGAAGCCGGAATGACGGGTCCAGTTGCCGATCATGATGCCGGTCACCACCATGGCCAGGGCGCCGGAGACGCCGATCATGTTGGCGAAGGCGAAGCCCGCGGTCGGGATGCAGAGGGTCAGCAGCAGCTCCAGGGAGCCGTCGTCGGTGGCGCTGATCATCACGTGGGCGATGAGGCCCAGCACGGCACCGAACAGGATGCCGCCGAGGGCTTCGTGCAGGAACAGACCGGCCACGCTACCGAAGGTGGGCTCGACACCGCCAAAGGCGACGGCAAACACGGTGGCGAAGATGACGAGGCCGACACCGTCGTTGAACAGGGATTCCCCCTCGATCTGGATGGCGATCTGGGGTGGCGCCTTCATCTTCTTGACGATGGCCAGTACGGCGATGGGGTCGGTGGGGGAGATCAGGGCACCGAACAACATGCAGTAGACCAGCGGCAGGTCCCAGCCCAGCAGCTTGGCGATGAACCAGAAGCCGTAGCCGATGAGGAAGGTGGAGAGCAGGGTGGCGGCTATGGCCAGAATGGTGATTTCCCACTTCTGGCTACGCAACGCCTTGAGGTTGATGCCAAGCCCGCCGGCGAACAGCAGGAAGCCCAGGATCCCCTTCAACAGGAAGTTCTGGAAGTCGATGCTCTCCATGGTCTTGATGGCGAGAGGCTCCAGATTGAACCAACCCAGTTTGCCAAACAGCACCAGCAGCGCGGAGATCAGCATGGAGCCCGCAGTGATGGCGATGGTGGTCTGGATCTTCACAACATACTGGTTGGCAAAGGCGATGAAGATCGCCAACGCTGCCAGGAAGCAGAGTGTGTAGTAGACGCTCATAGTTATTTTTCTCTTTGGTAAACAGCAAGCACGTAGCCCTCTTGAGGACGGGCATAGGGTACTCCCGGGTTAGATCATGCTCATTACCTATTTATGGTTATATTTAATCGTTGTCACGGACAGATAGACGGCTAGATTTCCATTTAATTTGATTGCTGCTAGGATGGGCATCACGCAGTTGCATGGATGTAAGGGGTACGAGCGGTGTCGAGCAGAGAGTCGAACAAGAAAGCGGATGTCACAACCAGGCTGGAAGCCTGTCTCAAGGAGCGGATCCTGATCATCGACGGGGCCATGGGCACCATGATCCAGGGTTACAAACTCGGTGAGGCGGACTATCGGGGGGAGCGGTTTGCCGACTGGCATACCGACATCAAGGGCAACAACGACCTGCTGGTGTTGAGCCGTCCCGCCGTCATTCGCGAGATCCACGACCAGTATTGTGCCGCCGGGGCCGACATCCTCGAGACCAACACCTTCAACGCCACCCGCATCGCCATGGCGGACTACGAGATGGAAGCGCTCTCGGCCGAGATAAACCGGGAGGCGGCCCGCCTGGCCCGCGCCGTGGCGGACGAGTGGACCGCCAAGGACCCGACGAAACCGCGCTTTGTGGCAGGGGTACTGGGCCCCACCAACCGTACCGCCTCCATCTCGCCAGACGTGAACGATCCGGGCAAGCGCAACGTCACCTATGACGAGCTGGTGGCCGCCTACACCGAATCGACCCACGCCCTGATCGAGGGCGGTGCCGACATCATCCTGATCGAGACCATCTTCGACACCCTCAACGCCAAGGCGGCCGCCTTCGCGGTGGACCTGGTGTTCGAGGAGCTGGGTTACAGCCTGCCGGTGATGATCTCCGGCACCATCACGGACGCCTCCGGTCGTACCCTCTCGGGCCAGACCACCGAGGCCTTCTACCACTCCCTTCGCCACGTCAAACCGGTCTCCTTCGGCCTCAACTGTGCGCTGGGGCCGGACGAGCTGCGCCAGTACGTGGAGGAGCTGTCCCGCATCAGCGAGACCCATGTCAGCGCCCACCCCAATGCCGGTCTGCCCAATGCGTTTGGCGAGTACGATCTGGACGCGGTAGAGATGGCGGAGCATATCCGCGAGTGGGCCCAAAGCGGCTTCCTCAACCTGGTGGGTGGCTGCTGTGGTACCACCCCGACCCATATTCGCGCCATGGCGGATGCCGTGGCGGGCATCAAGCCCCGTGCCCTGCCGGATCTGCCGGTGGCCTGCCGGTTGTCGGGCCTGGAGCCTCTCATCATCACGGCGGACTCCATGTTCGTGAACGTGGGTGAGCGGACCAACGTCACCGGTTCGGCCAAGTTCAAGCGCTTGATAAAAGAGGGGCTCTACGACGAGGCCCTGGATGTGGCCAAGCAGCAGGTGGAAAACGGCGCCCAGATCATCGACATCAACATGGATGAGGGGATGCTGGACGCCGAGGCGGCCATGGTGCGCTTCCTGAACCTCATCGCCGGGGAACCGGATATCGCCCGGGTGCCGGTGATGATCGACTCCTCCAAGTGGGAGGTGCTGGAGGCGGGCCTCAAGTGCGTGCAGGGCAAGCCGGTGGTCAACTCCATCTCCATGAAGGAGGGGGAGGACAAATTCATCGAGCAGGCGAAACTGCTGCGTCGCTACGGCGCCGCCGTCATCGTCATGGCGTTCGACGAGGTGGGCCAGGCTGATACCCGTGCCCGCAAGTTCGAGATCTGCCAGCGCGCCTACCGCATTCTGGTGGACCGCGTCGGCTTCCCGCCGGAAGACATCATCTTCGACCCCAACATCTTCGCGGTGGCGACCGGCATCGACGAGCACAACAACTACGCGGTGGACTTCATCGAAGCGGTGAAGGACATCAAAACACACCTGCCCCACGCCATGATCTCCGGCGGTGTCTCCAACGTCTCCTTCTCCTTCCGTGGCAACGAGCCGGTGCGCGAAGCCATCCACGCTGTCTTCCTCTACCACGCCATCAGGAACGGCATGGACATGGGGATCGTCAACGCGGGCCAGCTTGCCATCTACGAAGACATCCCGAGCGATCTAAAAGAGAAGGTCGAGGCGGTGGTGCTGAACCTCAACGACAACGCCACCGAGGCGCTGCTGGCCATCGCCGAGAAGTATCGCGGCGCGGGTGCCCAGGCGGAGGATCCGCGGGATCAGGAGTGGCGCAGCTGGCCGGTGGGCAAGCGGCTCGAACACGCCCTGGTCAAGGGGATCACCGACTTTATCGAGGAGGACACCGAGGAGGCGCGCGCCCAGGCCGAGAAGCCGCTGCACGTCATCGAGGGGCCGCTGATGGACGGCATGAACGTGGTGGGCGATCTGTTCGGCGCCGGCAAGATGTTCCTGCCCCAGGTGGTGAAGTCGGCCCGGGTGATGAAGCGGGCGGTGGCCTACCTGCAACCCTACATCGAGGCGGAGAAGTCCGGCGGCTCCAGCAACGGCAAAATCGTGCTGGCCACCGTCAAGGGTGACGTGCACGACATCGGCAAGAACATCGTCGGGGTGGTGCTCCAGTGCAACAACTTCGAGATCGTGGATCTCGGGGTCATGGTCTCCTGCGAGACCATCCTCAAGACGGCCCGGGAAGTGAACGCCGACATCATCGGCCTGTCGGGCCTCATCACTCCGTCCCTGGACGAGATGGTGCACGTAGCAAAGGAGATGGAGCGTCAGGGGTTCAAGCTGCCGCTGCTCATCGGCGGTGCCACCACTTCCAAGGCCCACACCGCGGTGAAGATAGAGCAGAACTACTCCGAGCCCGTGGTCTATGTCTCCAACGCCTCCCGCGCCGTGGGGGTGGCCCAGAGCCTGCTGAGCCCGGAGCTCAAGCCCGCCTTCGTCGCCCGCATCGACAAGGAGTACGAGATTGCCCGGGATCAGCATGCCCGCAAGCAGCCGCGCTCCAAGCCGGTTTCCCTGGCCCATGCCCGGGCCAACCGCCATCAGCTGGACTGGGTCGGTTATGAGCCCCCGGCGCCCCGGGAGCCCGGCGTGCAGACCTTCGAAAACGTGCCCATCTCGGTGCTGCGCCCCTACATCGACTGGACGCCGTTTTTCCTGAGCTGGGAGCTGGCGGGCAAGTTCCCCCGCATCCTGGAAGATGAGGTGGTGGGGGAGGAAGCGACGCGCCTCTACGCCGACGCCAACGCCATGCTGGACCAGCTGGAGAAGGATCAGAGCGTGCGCTGCGCCGGCATCGTCGGCCTGTTCCCCGCCAACGCCGTGGGGGACAGCATCGAGGTTTACACCGACGAGTCCCGCACCCAGGTGCGCAAGGTGCTGCACCACCTGCGCCAGCAAAGCGAGAAGCAGGGCTTCCCCAACTACTGTCTGGCGGACTATGTGGCGCCGAAAGAGAGCGGCAAGCCCGACTGGATCGGTGCCTTCGCGGTGACCGGCGGCATCGGCGAGGAGGCCATCGCCAAGGCCTACAAGGCGGACCACGACGACTACAACGCCATTCTCATCCAGGCGGTGTGCGATCGCCTCGCCGAGGCCTTTGCCGAATACCTCCACGAGCAGGTGCGCAAAGTGCACTGGGGCTATGCCCCGGACGAGGCGCTCAGCAACGAGGAACTGATTCGCGAAAATTACCAGGGGATACGTCCGGCGCCGGGCTACCCGGCCTGCCCGGAGCACACCGAGAAGGGGAGCATCTGGGAGCTGCTGGACGTGGAGCAGGCCATCGGTATGCAGCTCACCGAGTCCTACGCCATGTGGCCGGGGGCGGCGGTATCCGGCTGGTACTTCTCCCACCCCGAGAGCAAATACTTCGCCGTGGCCCAGATCCAGCAGGATCAGGTGGAAGACTACGCCATGCGCAAGGGGATGACCCTGGCAGAGGCCGAACGCTGGCTGGGGCCCAACCTGCATTGATCCCCGTCTGCCCCGCCTCACACGGTGCGGGGCAGACGCCGGGTACGCACGCCATATCGAGGTTGCCATGAAGATTGGATTTGTCGGTCTGGGGGCTGTGGTGCAGACAGCCTATCTGCCTGCACTCGCCGCACTGGCGGAAAATACCGAGATATGGGGTTTTGATCCCGCCATCACCTTGCCCGGCGTCATGTCTACGCCGACCCTGGAAGCCCTGCTGGCCGAACCCCTGGATCGGCTGGTGATCGCCACGCCTTCCCTGCTGCATCTGCCCGTGCTGGAGCAGGCGCTGGCCAGCGCCATTCCCCTCATCCTGGTGGAGAAACCCGTGGTGGCCACCCTGGCCCAGCACGATCGCCTGCACGCCCTGCTGGCGGACCCCGAGGTCGCAGCCAGGGTGCTGGCGCTGGATCACTGGATGGCCCGCAATGCCGTCCAGCAGTTGCTGCTGAGCGGCAAACTGGATGAAGGCTGGCAGCCTCGGGCACCAGGCGGCGCCGGGGTCGGGCTGGCCACCCTCGCCGATATCAGCGCGGTGGAGGGCTTTTTGCTGGAACCCTGCGGCCTGGACGAGACGGGGCATCCCTATGCCCTCAACTTCGCCACCGGGGAGCCGGATCGGCGGGTCCTGCGCCATCCAGACGGGGTGATCCTCGACATCGGCACCCATCTGCTGGCGATGATCCGGGAACTGCTGGTGGCCCTGGGTGGGGACGACCGCCTGCACCTGATCGCGGAGGGCGTCTGCGACCGGCTGGGGCAGCCCATCCGGTGCGGGGATCTGGAGAGCGCCGAGGGGCGGGCCTGCCTGCGCGGCGAGGCGGCAGGGGTGCCCCTGACCCTCTGGCTCGACAAGTATGCCGGTCCCAGGGTGGAGAAGAAGGGGCTTTGCCTGCACTTCAAAGACGGGCGGCGCATCGAGCTGCTTCGCCGCGGCAACCTGGAGTGGCTGCACCATCACGACGTCGACGGGATGCGGGGCTGGCAACGTGAGGGGCCCCTCTATCGCCACTGCATCGCCCAGACCCTGCTGGCCCCCGTGCCTTTGGGAGGCTGGGCCGGCACCACGGCGCGCCGTTTGCAGGAGGTCGCCCTGCTGCTTGAGTTGCAGCAAGGGCTGCGCGGCCCCCATTGACGTCGCTGGCGCCATCCGGCATGAGGGCTGGTGGCTGGCGCCGTCTTGCAGAACGGTCCGTTCTTGAGTGCGGCACTCTCGGTTTTTGCCCGTTCTTGCAGAACCGCGCATGGTGAGGGGAAAGGATTGGCGTTGCCAGTCGTTCATGGCACCTTATACTCTCCAGTCCGATTATCAGGTCTGCCATTTCCATGAATATTGCCATTTTATCCCGTGAGCCCAACAACTACTCCACCCGCCGTCTGGTCGAGGTGGCCCGGGCCCGTGGGCACCAGGTCGAGGTGCTCGACACCCTGCGCTGCTACATGAACATCGCCTCCCACAGCCCCTCCATCCATTACGAAGGGCGGGAGCTGGAGAGCTATGACGCCGTGATCCCGCGCATCGGTGCCAGCATCACCTTCTATGGCACCGCCGTGCTGCGCCAGTTCGAGATGATGAGCACCATGGCCCTCAACAGCTCGGTGGCCATCTCCCGCTCCCGGGACAAGCTGCGCGCCATGCAGCTGCTCTCCCGTCACGGCATCGGCCTGCCGGTGACCGGCTATGCCCACAGCACCCACGACGTACCGGATCTCATCACCATGGTGGGGGGCGCCCCCCTGGTGGTGAAGCTGCTGGAGGGAACCCAGGGGATTGGCGTGGTGCTGTGCGAAACCCAGAAGGCCGCGGAGAGCGTCATCGAGGCCTTTATCCAGACCAACAACAACATCCTGGTGCAGGAGTACATCCGCGAGGCCAACGGTGCCGATATCCGCTGCCTGGTGGTCAACGGCAAGGTGGTGGCCGCCATGCGCCGCCAGGCCCAGCCGGGGGAGTTTCGCTCCAACCTGCACCGGGGCGGCACCGCCGAAGCCATCAAGATCACACCGGAAGAGCGTGCCACCGCCGTGCAGGCCGCCAAGATCATGGGGCTGGACGTGGCCGGGGTGGATATTCTGCGAAGCGCCCGCGGCCCGCTGGTGCTGGAGGTGAACTCCTCCCCCGGCCTGCAGGGGGTGGAAGCTGCCTCCGGCAAGGACGTGGCGGGCAAGATCATCGAGTTCCTCGAGCTCAAGGCGAGCCGCAAGCACAAGCCGGCGGAATGAGTCCCAAACGAGTGTCAGACAGGTAAACACAGGGCGCCCTCGGGCGCCTTGTTGCTATCTGGGGGGGGGGGGCTGGAAGGCAGCGGGCTTGCCGGGAAGTGTCTCCCTTCTCCCACTGTGTTGAACAGCCGGGAAGAAGGGCCGGGAATGAGGGGGTTATGCCGCCCCGGGGGCGCCGGGGATCATCACCAGCCGGGCGCTGAAGACCCCCTCCACCAGGTGGGTCTCAATCTGCCAGCCCAGCTTCTCGCAGATGCGCTGGATGATGGTGAGGCCGCAGCCGTAGCCGAGGATCTGATCCGGCGCGGCGGCGGTGGGGTTGCTGATGGTGAGCACCTGCTCGTGCAGGGTGATCTCGATGTGGCCCTCGGCGTAGCTCAGGGCGTTTTTCAAGAGGTTGCCGAGGGCGATGGCGAGCAGGGAGAGGGGGGCCTGCACCTCGCTCTCCTCGTCCAGTTGCAGGCGAATGTCCAGCGTCTCCCGTTGCAGCAGGGGGGCGAGGCGGGTCAGTTCCCGGCGAATGAGCTGCGCCACCTGCTGGGGCGGGCGTTCCACGGCTTCCTTGCGTCCCAGCAGCAGGAAGGTTTCGGTGAGCAGGGCCATCTCGTCGGCGGCGGCGCGGATGCGGCTGACGGCGCGGGCCGCCGGGGCGGGCAGGTCATTCACCTTGCCGAGCAGGGCGGCGGATCCCTGGATCACCATGTTGGGGGTGCGCAGCTCGTGGCTGGCAAAGCGGCTGAACTCCTGTTCACGGGCAAACACGGCGGCTACCTCGTGCTTGCCCGCCAGCAGCGCCTGCTCTATCTCTCGCAGCTCCTGCCAGGGGGCATCGGGCACGAAGTCCCCCTGATCCGGGGTGAGGTGGGCGACCCGCTGGCGCAGCCGCTCCAGCGGCCTGGTGATGTGACGCACCAGCCAGATGCCGAAGGCGAGGCTCCCCAGCAGCAGGGCCAGGCCGATGAGGCGGGTCACCAGATGCAGCTTGGCTTCGTAAGGGTCGAGGTAGTCGTCCGCATCGTCGTTGAACACCAGATAGAGCAGCCCCTGACCCGAGGGGTGGGCGCGTACCAGGAAGTGCTTGTCCTCCCGGCCCAGCTGATGCTCGAAGAAGCCGGGGCTCTGGTAGGCCTTGAGCCAGGCGGGCAGGCGGCCCGCCTCTGTCCAGTAGCTGGAGAACTGGCGCGGGCTGGGGGCGGGGGCCGCCATTCCGAGGCGCAACCAGTCGTCGTCATAGCGGGTTGCCTCCGCCTCCAGCCAGTGGCGCAGGCTCAGCTCCTCCATCTTGTTCTCGGCCACCACCATCAGCAGGCTCAGGATCACCAGCAGCAGCAGACCGGCCCCTCCCAGCGCCAGCACCAGGCGCCGGCGCAGGCTCGGCAGACCGGAGGCAAGGGGCGGCGTCGGGTTCGTCATGGGGTCACCAGCCGGTAGCCCTGGCCGTGCAGGGTCTCCAGCATGGGGGTGGGGAAGGGCTTGTCGAGGGCGCTGCGCAGGGCATAGATGTGGCTGCGCAGGGCGTCGGAGTCGGGCTCCTCGTCGCCCCAGACGGTGTCGAGCACCTCCTGGCGCGTCACCAGCTGGGGCGCGCGCTTCACCAGCAGGGTGAGGATCTGGAACGGGATCTTGCCGAGCTTGAGCTCCACCCCGGCGCGGGTGGCGCGGCCGCTGGCGGGATCCACCGTCAGATCGCCAAAGCCGAGGACGCCCATGTCCCCTCTGGGGCCACGCAGGCTGAGGGCCTCCAGGCGCACCTCCAGCTCCTCCATGGCGAACGGCTTGACCAGATAGTCGTCGCCCCCCGCCCGAAAGCCTGCCAGCTTGTCCTCCAGGCTGTCACGGGCGGTGAGAAAGAGCACCGGGGTCGCGATGCCGTCCGCACGCAGCCGCTCCACGGTACGCAGGCCGTCTAGGCGCGGCATCATGACGTCCATGATGATGACGTCGAAGCGCTCCTGGGCCAGCAGTTGCAGGGCGGCCTGGCCATGATAGGCGCAGTCCACCCTGTGCCCGGCCAGCGCCAGATAGTCCATGATGGTCTCCGCCACCTGGGGACTGTCTTCCACCACCAGTATTTTCATGCTCTGATCTCCTGGTCTGTGTCGCTATTTCACGGCCATTTCACACCGGATGGGTCATCCTGTGTGCCAGTGTAACCCCGAGGATCCCCGATGAAGAAGTCTCTCTGCGCCTTCTGGTTATTGATTCTATTGCCTTTTGGTCTGGTGCAGGCGGCCGAGTTCAAGCTCACGGGCCGCACCACCTGGCAGCTTGGCCAGTTGATGGTCAACGGCATTCCCTTCGTGATCGATGAGCGCACCCGCTTCAAGGATGGCCTGGATGAGGACGATCTCGGCGGGACCTGGGTCGATCTGGAAGGGGTCGTGCAGGAGACGGCGGCAGGGGCGCGGCGGCTCGTTCGCGAGGTGGAGGCGCTGGAAGAGGAGGACGAGATGGAACTGGAAGGGCCGGTGGAAGGTGGAAGGATCTGGGGCTATGTCACCTCGGATGGGAGCCTCTCCCCGTTCGAGGGACGCTGGCTGGAGCTGGAGTGCAAGTTTGACGGCATGCGCCTGAGCCAGTGCCGGGAGGATGACTGACCGGTCAGGGCGGACCGGGAAAAATTGCCCGTCCGGGGCCATAGTTAAACCTCACCCCGTGACCCCGGACCGCCTGCCATGACCCGAACCGCACTCTGCCTGCTGCTGTTGCCCTTCTGCACCCTTGCCGACGACGCCGAGCTCTGGCTGGTGGAGCTGGAGCACAACGACGGGGTGCGCCTGCAATTCCAGGGGGCTGAGCTGGAGCTCGGCAGTGCCGAACTGCACGGCGTGGCGCAGCCGGACGGACTCGTGCCCGGCATGCACCTCGCGATCCAGAGCCGCTACGGCGTCGCCGAGACGATCCGGGTGCTCGACGGGGCGCCGGATCCGGCGCTCGGGGCCAGCTGGCGGCGGGCGGAGGATCGACTGCTCACCCATAATCAGCAGGCATTGCTGCTACAGGAACTCGGCGTGCTGGTGTTTGATGCTGACACTCGCTGGATCAACGGCAGCGCCGCCGATCTGCAACCGGGTCGCCGCCTGGTGCTGAGCCGGGATGAAGAGGGCCGCCTCACCGATATCCTCATTCCTGACCCCGAGGATCCCCTCGACGCCGAAGAGTGAGACCTCTCTCCCTTTCCCCTTGTTAATGGCTTGTACTTTAAATTTCCCCACTTATACTGGCGCACATCTTGTCGGAGTGCTGACCGTCGAACGACGCTAAGCTGAGACCGTTAATTCGGGATCCGTGGAACCTGATCAGGTTAAGACCTGCGAAGGGAAACAAGGGTAACTTGCGGGTTACCGCGCCGGGGAAGGCACACCTTCCCGCCAGCTGGAGGCAGACCGCCTCTGGCTGGCACAGGCGCACAGGGGGAGGTTGTCCCGTCCGGTTGTCCTTAGGGCGCCGGGTTTCCAGACTAGGGAAACACCGGGACGGCAGAGCAGGGAAGATCCATGCCCGACTCACTCCCCCGAGCACACCCCGCCGCAAGTTCATCTTCTCCTCGAACTCCAGACAAGCAAACACCCATAACTTCAACCAGTTAATGTGAGTTTTGCTATGTCTACCAATGTTTCTGATACCACCAAATCCAGCCGCCGCGAGCAGCGCTCCAGCGCCCAGACCTTTATCGACAACCTGAAGGGGATGGCTCACCCCAACTCCCGCCGCATCTTTATCGAAGGCTCCCGCGCCGATATCCGGGTGCCCCTGCGGGAGATCCAGCTGGCCGACACCTTCGTCGGCGGCACCAAGGAGGCTCCCCAGTTCGAGCCCAACGAGCCGGTGCCGGTTTACGATACCTCGGGCCCTTATGGGGAAGAGGCTGCCCCCATCGACGTGCGCCGCGGTCTGCCGCGCCTGCGGGAGAATTGGGTGCTGGAGCGCGATGACACCGACGCGCTGGAGGGGCTGAGCTCCACTTTCACCCAGGAGCGGCTGGCGGACGAGGGGCTGGATCACCTGCGCTTCGAGCATCTGCCAAAGCCGCGCCGTGCCAAGCCGGGCCGCCGGGTCACCCAGCTGCACTATGCCCGCCAAGGCATCGTCACCCCCGAGATGGAATTTATCGCCATCCGCGAGAACATGGGCCGCGAGCGAGTGCGCTCCGAGCTCCTGCGCACCCAGCATCCGGGTCAGGGCTTTGGCGCCAGACTGCCCCAGAACATCACCCCCGAGTTCGTGCGCGATGAAGTGGCCGCCGGTCGCGCCATCATCCCCAGCAACATCAACCACCCGGAAGCGGAGCCCATGATCATCGGCCGCAACTTCCTGGTGAAGATCAACGCCAACATCGGCAACTCGGCGGTCACCTCCAGCATCGAAGAGGAGGTGGAGAAGCTGGTCTGGTCCACCCGCTGGGGCGCCGACACCGTGATGGATCTCTCCACCGGCCGTTACATCCACGAGACCCGCGAGTGGATCCTGCGCAACAGCCCGGTGCCCATCGGTACCGTGCCCATCTATCAGGCGCTGGAGAAGACCAACGGCATCGCCGAAGACCTCACCTGGGAGCTGTTCCGCGATACCCTGCTGGAGCAGGCCGAGCAGGGGGTGGACTACTTCACCATCCACGCCGGCGTCTTGCTGCGCTTCGTGCCCATGACTGCCAAGCGCCTCACCGGCATCGTTTCGCGCGGTGGCAGCATCATGGCCAAGTGGTGCCTGTCGCACCACAAGGAGAACTTCCTCTACGAGCACTTCCGCGAGATCTGCGAGATCTGCGCCGCCTACGACGTGAGCTTGTCGCTGGGTGACGGTCTGCGTCCGGGCTCCGTCTATGACGCCAACGACGAGGCCCAGTTCGCCGAGCTGCGCACCCTGGGCGAGCTCACCAAAATTGCCTGGGAATACGACGTGCAGGTGATGATCGAGGGGCCCGGCCACGTACCCATGCACATGATCGAGCGCAACATGACCGAGCAGCTGGAGCACTGCCACGAGGCGCCCTTCTATACCCTGGGCCCGCTCACCACCGACATTGCCCCGGGGTACGATCACTTCACCTCCGGCATCGGCGCCGCGCTCATCGGCTGGTACGGCTGCGCCATGCTCTGCTACGTGACTCCCAAGGAACACCTGGGCCTGCCCAACAAGGAGGACGTGAAGCAGGGGCTCATTACCTACAAGATCGCCGCCCACGCGGCTGACCTTGCCAAGGGCCACCCGGGCGCCCAGATCCGCGACAACGCCATGTCCAAGGCGCGCTTCGAGTTCCGCTGGGAGGATCAATTCAACCTGGCCCTGGATCCCGACACCGCCCGCGCCTACCACGACGAGACCCTGCCTCAGGAGTCCGGCAAAGTGGCCCACTTCTGCT
This sequence comes from Aeromonas sp. PS2Canimalfood6, assembly GCF_048276795.1. Classification (NCBI taxonomy): domain Bacteria; kingdom Pseudomonadati; phylum Pseudomonadota; class Gammaproteobacteria; order Aeromonadales; family Aeromonadaceae; genus Aeromonas; species Aeromonas sp. PS2Canimalfood6. Next base: position 5,665 of record NZ_JBLUXC010000042.1, on the reverse strand, counting down.
CCATGTGCGGGCCCAAGTTCTGCTCCATGAAGATCACCCAGGACGTGCGCGATTATGCGGCGAAACTGGAAGCCGTGGAGATCAAGCTGGTCGGCATGGACGGCCAGCAGGAGCGGGTGGTGGCCGAGGTGGAGAGCGGCATGGCCCGCATGGCGGAAACCTTCAAGGAGACCGGCGGCGAGATCTACCATCAGGCGGCGACCCTGAAGCAGGCCGCAGGGGAGGAGGCGTGAGCAGCGAGCGCGGGGCTGTCAGCCCCGCCGACCTGTCGCCTGTGACGCAGGCCCGCCCCGTGGTCTGGACCATCGCCGGGTCCGACTCCGGCGGCGGGGCCGGCATTCAGGCCGACTTGCACACGATGCATGACCTCGGCGTGCACGGCTGCTCCGTCATCTCCGCCATCACGGCCCAGAACTCGGTGGCGGTGAAGATGGTCGACCCCGTGCTGATGCAGACCTTCGCCGCCCAGATCGATGCCCTGGGGCTGGATCTGCCACCCGCCGCCATCAAGATCGGCCTGCTGCCGACCCGGCTGCATGTGGAGGTGCTGGCACGCAGGTTGTCGACCGTCGAGGCTCCCTTCGTGGTCTACGACCCGGTGGCCATCGCCAGCACCGGCACCCCCATGGCGGAGCCCGGCATGCTGGTGGCGGTGCGCGAGCACCTGCTGCCGCGCCTCTCCTTGATCACCCCCAATGGTCCCGAGCTGGAAGCCCTGACCGGCCTGCCCGCCACCAGTCCCGAGCTGGTGCGCCTCGCCGCCCGGCGGCTGCGCGAACTCGGCGCTCGCGCCGTGCTGGTCAAGGGGGGCCACCTTGAATGGGGCGGGGATCTCTGCCTCGACTACTACCAGGATGAGACCCGCGAATTCTGGCTCGCCGCGCCGCGCCTCGATACCCGCCACGGTCACGGCACCGGTTGCGCTTACGCCAGCGCCATCGCCGCCGTGGTGGCGCAGGACTATCCGGTGGAGGACGCCATCACCCTGGCGCGCGCCTACCTGCAACAGGGCTTGGCGGCGGCGCAAGGGGTGGGGGCAGGCCCGGGGCCCATCGCCCATCTCGGCTGGCCTGCCGATCTTGCCCACTTCCCCCGTGCCGTGCTGGCGGGCTCACCGCTCGATCGCCGCTTTGGATTGTATGAAGCGAGCAGCGCCCGTCTGCCGCAGGGCCCCTTTGCGCCGACCGAACACAACCTCGGCCTCTATCCGGTGGTGGACTCGGTCAAGTGGCTCAAACGCCTGCTGGGGGCCGGGGTCAAGACCATCCAGCTGCGGATCAAGAATCTGCCCGCCACAGAGGTGGCGCCGGCCATTCGTGATGCGGTAGCGCTCGGTCGCCGCCATGGGGCGCGGCTCTTTATCAACGACTACTGGCAGCAGGCCATCGAGGCGGGTGCCTGGGGCGTGCACCTGGGGCAGGAGGATATGGAGACCGCCGATCTCGCCGCCATTCAGGCGGCCGGGCTGCGCCTTGGCATCTCCACCCACGGCTACTTCGAGCTGATGCGGGCCCGCGAGCTGGCCCCCTCCTATATCGCGCTCGGCCATATCTTCCCGACCAACACCAAGGCGATGCCTTCGCGCCCCCAGGGGCTGGCGCGGCTGCACCACTACCGCGCCCTGATGGCGCAGTGGCCCACGGTGGCCATCGGCGGCATCAGCGAGGAGCGGGTGGCGGCGGTCAAGGCAAGCGGGGTCGGCAGCATTGCGCTGGTCTCGGCCATCACGGCAAGCGATGACTGGCAGGGGGCGACCGAGCGGCTGCTCGCCGCCGTGGGGGCGGGGGATGAACCGCGCTCGGCCTGCGTGATACGGGAGGCAGAACATGCGCTCTGATGCCGCTTCTCTTAGTGACAAAGAGTACCTGCGATACGGCCGCCAGCTGATGCTGGCGGAAATTGGGGAAGCCGGTCAGGCGCGGCTCAAGGATAAATCCGTGCTGATCGTGGGCCTCGGCGGGCTCGGCTCGCCGCTCGCCCTCTATCTGGCCGGGGCCGGGGTGGGCACTTTGTGGCTGGCCGATGGCGATACGGTGGACTCCAGCAATCTGCCGCGCCAGATCCTGTTCGATAGCGAGGCGGTCAACCACTCCAAGGCGGAGCTGGCCCGCGAGCGCTTGGCCGCCCACAACCCGCTGGTGGAGCTGATTGCCATCAATCAGCGACTCGATGCCGCCAGCCTGCCGGCGTTTGTGACCGAGGTGGATCTGGTGATCGACTGCTGCGACAACCTCGCCACCCGCCAGGCCATCAACGCCGCCTGCGTGGCCCAGGGCAAGCCCTGGGTCTGTGCCGCCGCAGTGGGCTGGCAGGGGCAGCTGATGGTGCGCACCAGCAGCGATCACGCCTGCTACGCCTGCCTTTATCCGTTGGATACCAAGGTGAGCCAGAGCTGCGAGACCAGCGGTGTCACCGGCCCGCTGGTCGGGGTGATGGGCTCTTTGCAGGCGCTGGAGGCACTGAAAATGCTGCTCGGGATGCCGAGCCCGGTGGCGGGCACATTGCGCCGCTTCGATGCGTTGACCCATCAGTGGCAGACCCTCACGCTGGCTCCCGACCCCGATTGCCCGGTCTGCGGCAGCACCCACGCGGCCCTGGAGAATTAACCATGAAGATCCGATTGAACGATATCGAGCTGACGCTGCCCACCGGCCAGCGCCTGACTGAGCTGCTGGCGGTGCAGGAGATTTCCCCTCAGGGGGTAGCGGTGGCCCTCAACGGTGCCGTGCTGCCCCGTGGCCGCTGGGCCGAGACCCGTCTCAATGACGGGGACGAACTCCACCTCTTCACCGCCATCGCGGGAGGCTGATCCATGATGCTCGCAGTCCCATCTTCGCGCGCTCTGCCTTGCGGCGGGGCCTCATCTCTTCTTATCGCAGTGGCCGGAGGCTGACATGCTCAAGATTGCCGATCACACCTTCTCTTCGCGCCTCTTCACCGGCACCGGCAAGTTTGCCCGCCCGGAACTGATGGCCGCCGCCATCGAGGCAAGTGGCTCCCAGCTGGTGACCATGGCCATCAAGCGGCTCGAACCGGGCAAGGCCCACGACGATATCCTCACGCCCCTTCGGCAACTCGGGGTCAAGCTGCTGCCCAACACCTCGGGGGCCAAGACCGCCGCCGAGGCGGTATTTGCCGCCCACCTCGCCCGCGAGGCGCTGGGGACGAACTGGCTCAAGCTCGAGATCCACCCCGATCCGCGCTACCTGCTGCCCGATCCCATCGAGACGCTGAAAGCCGCCGAGCAGCTGGTGAAAGAGGGCTTTGTGGTGCTGCCCTACTGCGGCGCCGACCCCGTGCTGTGCAAACGGCTCGAAGAGGTGGGCTGCGCCGCCGTGATGCCGCTCGGTGCGCCCATCGGTTCCAATCAGGGGCTGGTGACCCGGGAGTTTCTCTCCATCATCGTCGAGCAGGCCAATGTGCCGGTCGTGGTGGATGCGGGGATCGGTGCGCCGAGCCACGCCGCCGCCGCCTTTGAGCTCGGCGCCGATGCCGTGCTGGTCAACACCGCCATCGCGGTGAGCGGCGACCCGATCGCCATGGGCCGCGCCTTTGCGCTGGCCTGCACCGCCGGGCGCAGTGCCTATGAAGCCGGTCTCGGCGCCCGCGCCCTGCAGGCGCAAGCCTCCAGCCCGCTTACCGATTTTCTGGGGGCGTTATGAGTCAGCATGCCAATGACCCCACCCCGACCCTCCCCTTGCCAGGGGAGGGAGTGTCGACTTCGCCCTCTTGTGAAGTAGGAGATCGGGGGGGCGGATTAACACCTCCCCCTTGTGAAGGGGGAGGCCGGGAGGGGGTTGAGAGAAAGTCGGAGAGTTTTCTCGATAGATGGCAGGAGCTGGAGTGGGACGATATCGGCATGCAGATCCGCGCCAAGACCGCCGCCGATGTAGAGCGGGCGCTGACTACCTCCCGCCGCACCCTGGCCGACTTTATGGCGCTGATCTCCCCGGCCGCCGAGGCGTATTTGCCGCAGATGGCAGCCGAGGCCGAGCGCCTGACCCGCCAGCGCTTTGGCAACACCATCGGCTTCTATGTGCCCCTCTATCTGTCGAACCTCTGTGCCAACGACTGCACCTACTGCGGCTTCTCCATGAGCAACCGCCTCAAGCGCAAGACCCTGAATGCAGAGGAGATTGAGCGCGAGTGTCTGGCCATCAAGGCGCGCGGTTTTGACAGCGTGCTGCTGGTGACCGGCGAGCACGAGCACAAGGTGGGGCTCGCCTATTTTCGGCAGGTGTTGCCCATCATCCGCCGTCACTTCAGCACGGTGGGGATGGAGGTGCAGCCCCTCTCGCAAGCCGAGTACGCCGAGCTGAAAACCCTCGGCCTCGATTCGGTCATGGTCTATCAGGAGACCTACCACGCCCCCACCTATGCCCGCCACCACCTGCGCGGCAACAAGCAGGACATCGCATGGCGCCTCGCCACGCCGGATCGGCTCGGCCGCGCCGGTATCGACAAGATAGGGCTGGGGGCGCTCATCGGTCTCTCTGCGGACTGGCGTGCCGACAGCTACTTCGTCGCCGAGCACCTCGCCTGGCTTGAGCGCCACCACTGGCAGAGCCGCTACTCCCTCTCCTTCCCGCGCCTGCGCCCCTGCACCGGCGGGCTGGAGCCTGCCGTGGTCATGTCGGATCGCCAGCTGGCCCAGCTTATCTGCGCCTGGCGCCTCTTCTCGCCCACGCTGGACTTGTCCCTCTCGACCCGCGAGTCCGCCACCTTTCGCAACGGCGCAGTGCGCCTTGGCATCACCCAGATGTCGGCCGAGTCGCGCACCCAGCCGGGTGGCTATGCCGAGGGGGATAAAGAGGAGCTGGAGCAGTTCGCCATCCACGACGACCGCCCGGTGGGGGAAGTGGCCGCCGCCGTGCGGCTGGCAGGGTTGCAGCCGGTGTTCAAGGACTGGGAACCCTTCTTGGGCCGATAGGGGCGGCCACGCCCCCCTTTGCCGGTGGCATCCCAGCGTCCAGCCAGACTCCTAGCCTGTGGCGAGCAGGCACGGCTGCGCCGTGCAATCGTAGGGTCGATTAGCCGATAGGCGTAATCGTCCGCTTTGCATTTTTTGGGGATGGTAGACGGCTCGGCTTCGCCGTGCAGGACGCGAGGCCGCTGGCCTCGAAGGTGTTTCGCCCGCCCTTCGGGCCGGGGCGAGTGACTTTGGAAAGACCCAAAGTCACCAAAGGTCTTCTCCCCCGCTTATTCGCCCGACTTCGTCGGGTTCCTTCGGCTCACCCGCTTGTCCGACGGCACGCGGCGACGGGCCATCCATGGCCCGGCGCCGCTCGCTCGACATCCTGTCTCGCGGCCTGGACAAGCGTGCTCGCCTCAGCGAATAAGAGGGGGAACCAAAACCGTGCCCGCCATAACCTCAGGGAGTGGTCGTAGGGTGCAATTCGCTTCGCTTATTGCACCCTACGGTAATACACCCTGTGAGGACGAAATTTAAGCATCTATTTCTCTTAAATCTTCAATTATTGGGGTGAGCCATCCAACAACTTGAGAAGTGAAAATTTCCCATGAGGGGTGTTTAGATGCTAGATCCAGGGTGAGAGCGTGAACATTTTGTTAAATTTCACCCAGTTTTTTGAGACCCGCATTGAGTACCGTTTCCAGATATTCACTGCTCATTCCTGCGATTTTTTGCTTCCGTCTTACGCTCGCC